>NZ_JBMQUD010000044.1:0-71430 GCF_057359045.1 Adhaeribacter sp. | reverse complement strand
GGGGGCAACTTTAACTGCTAGTTGGGAAGGCGTAGATTTGCCACCAGAGCGGTTCATGAAAGCCGAAGACGTTGCGGCAGCTATTAGCAATGCCTATTGTATGTCGGCCAGTACCGTGGTAGAAGAAATATTAATCCGGCCTCAATTAGGCGATATTGAAAGCTGATGGTTAAAAGTGATTATTTAATAAATTGACTATATTATCCTGATAATTAACAGTTAACAGTTTAAAATTATTTGCTATAGTTAATCTGAAGCAATGTGGATTTTAGCTATTGTTTTGAAACCTAATTTTATTAGCATCTAGATTCAAACCAAATAAATGCGTAGTTAAGCTAATAGATAAAATCTATAAAGGCAGTATGCCGCAACAAAATTTAGGCTGGCTTATTAACTTTACCCGACTTAAACTAACCTGAACCTTTTTAAAAATAAAACGATGAATCTGGAAAATAAATTAATTGTAATTACCGGGGTGAGCAGTGGTATTGGCTTGGCTACCGTAAAAGCTTGTTTAGAAAGTGGTGCCATAGTGGCAGGATGGGGCAGGCGGTCCGCACCAGTAGACCACCCCAATTATTTCTTTATAAAAACCGACGTACGGGACCAGCAAGCCGTAACACAGGCGCACCAGGAAACCATAGATAAAGCCGGTATGCCGGTAGCAGTTCTGGTAAATAATGCCGGTTTAGGCAAACAAGGTTTACTCGAAGAACAAACCACAGAAGATTGGCACCTCATGTTCGATACCAATGTACACGGTTTGTATTATTGCACCAGGGCCGTACTGCCCGGCATGAAACAGCAGGAGTATGGCCATATTGTTAATATTTCGTCGATAGCGGGGTTAATGGCTTCCGAAACCCTGGCCGGTTATTGTGCTACTAAATTTGCAGTGCGGGGTATGTCGCAGGCCCTGTACAAAGAAGTGCGCGATTTTGGAGTAAAAGTAAGTTGTATCTACCCTGGTTCGGTAAATACCGAATTTTTCCAGAATTTCGATAATAAAACTTCGCCCGAAAACATGATGCAACCCGAAGATATTGCTTCTACCATCATGCACGTATTGCAATCGCCACCCAACTACCACCACGTAGATATAGAAGTAAGACCTTTAATGCCGAAAGGAAAACGTAAAGTTCAGTAAAATTTCACCTATATTTGCACGTTTTGAGGTATTAACCTAAAAATGTAAATGTCGGTAGAGGTAAAAAATTTAACCAAAATTTTCGGGAGCCAGCGGGCGGTCGATAATATTTCGTTTCAGGTAGGCAAAGGGCAAATATTAGGTTTCCTGGGGCCTAACGGAGCGGGTAAATCTACCACCATGAAAATTGCTACCTGTTATTTGCCGCCTTCGGCAGGTACGGTTATGATTAACGGTTACGATGTTACCGAAGCCCCCATTGCCGTAAGGCGGCAGGTTGGTTATTTGCCCGAGCACAACCCGCTCTACCTCGATATGTACGTGAAAGAATATCTGCAATTTGCCGGTTCGGTACAGGGCTTGCGGGGGAGTAATTTAACACGGCGCATCCAGGAAATGGTGCAACTCTGCGGGCTTACGCAGGAGCAAGGTAAAAAGATCGGGTCTTTGTCTAAAGGCTATCGGCAACGGGTGGGATTGGCACAAGCTATTATTCACGACCCTGAAGTTTTGATTTTAGACGAGCCAACTACCGGTCTGGATCCTAACCAGATAAGCGAAATACGACAGGTGATAAAAAATATTGGTCAGGAAAAAACGGTAATATTTTCGACGCACATTATGCAGGAAGTTACGGCCATTTGCGACCGCGTAGTAATTATAAACCAGGGCCGGGTAGCCGCCGATAGCGAAGTAGCCACTTTAAACAGCATAAATAAAGCCGAAGTTATAACCGTGGCCGAATTTGAAAGCCAGATTGACCCGGCATTATTTAGCGCTATTCCGGCCATAATAGCGGTTGAGCCGCTGCCCTATAATCGTTACCGGTTACGGTCGGAGCGGGGTAAAGATATACGGGCGGCAGTATTTAATTTAGCGGCCTCGCACAACTGGAGCCTGATTGGTTTACGTCAGGAAGAAAACTCCCTGGAAAATATTTTCCGGCAACTAACGAGTAAATAAATTAGAAATTAAAATCAGAAATTATGAATTAGTTTTGAAATAAACTTCAAAAGGCTGATTCATTTCTACCTCATAATTTCTAATTCATAATGACAAAATATGTTTGCAATTCTGCAAAAAGAAGTAAATAGTTTTCTTAATTCAATGATAGCCTATATTGTTATCGGGGTTTTCCTGGTAGCCATTGGGTTGTTTATGTGGGTTTTTCCGGAAACCAGTGTGCTGGAATACGGTTATGCCGATATGCAAACTTTGTTTGTAATGGCTCCCTGGATTTTTTTGTTCCTGATTCCCGCTATTACCATGCGAACCTTTTCCGAAGAGAAAAAAGGCGGCACCTTAGAGCTTTTGCTAACCAAACCCATCACCGATTTACAATTATTAACTGGTAAATATCTGGCTTGCCTCTTATTGGCTTTGCTGGCATTACTACCTACTTTGCTCTATTACTACAGCATTTATGCCTTGGGTAACCCGGTGGGCAATATAGATTCGGCAGCGGTAACGGGGTCTTATATCGGATTGCTGTTTTTAGCCGCTATATTTACGGCCATTGGAGTCTTTGCTTCGGCCATAACCGAAAACCAGATTATTGCTTTTATTCTGGCGGTGGTGCTTTGTTTTCTGGTTTATACAGGTTTCGATTATATCGCATCTATTGAGATGGGAGGGAATATGTCTTACGTAATCAGTTCTTTAGGTATATCTTTTCACTATAACGCTTTAAGTAAAGGCTTAATTGATTCTCGCGATGTTCTTTACTTTCTTAGTGTAATCGGTTTGTTTTTATTTGCCACTAAATTAGTCCTGGAGAGCCGGAAATGGTAGCAGAAAACAAGCCGCAATTTACATCCCGTAAAAAGAAAGATATTACTTGGTTTTTGGTTGCTGCCGTTGTAATTGTGCTCCTGAATATAGTTTTGGCCAATTATTATTTCCGGATAGATTTAACCCAGGATAAACGCTACACCATTGCCCCGGTAACCAAAAGGCTTTTAGCCAATCTGCAAAAAGATGTAACCGTAGATGTTTACCTCGCCGGCGAATTTCCCGGTCGGTTCCGGCGGTTACAGAATGCCGTACGGGAAATGTTAGAAGAGTTTAGAATTTATTCCGATGAACGGGTAACTTTTAACTTTATTGATCCCAGCGCGAACCCTGATCCTGAAAAGCGGAATAAATATTATGAGCAACTGGCGCTTAAAGGAATTCAGCCTACCAATTTAACGGCCAATGAAGGCGACAAGCGCGTAGAAAAGTTAATTTTTCCGGGCGGAATTGTCTCGAGCCAGGGCAAGGAGGTACCGGTTCAGTTTTTACGCGGCAACCAAGCGGCCGGAGCCGATGAACGGTTAAACCAGTCGATAGAAGGCTTGGAGTTTGAATTGGCTGCTGCCATCCGGCAACTTACCCAAACCCGTAAAAAAAGAATTGGCTACCTGGAAGGGCACGGCGAATTAAATATTCTCGAGACTGCCGACTTAATTTCGACGCTGCAAAAGAATTACGATGTATTTCGGGTTGATTTAAACAAAGTAGCCGACTTAAATGCGTTGGACGGCGTAATAATTGCCAAACCGTTGCTTAAGTATTCGGAGTCAGAAAAGTATAAGCTCGACCAGTTTATCCTGGCTGGTGGCAAAGCCATGTTTTTCATCGATCCGGTTAATATTTCGCTGGATAGCCTCCGGACCGAAGGAACCGTAGCTTTGCCTTTAGACCAAAACTTGCAGGATTTATTGTTTACTTACGGGGTAAGGCTAAACGCTAACTTGGTACAGGATATCAATGCCGGCCAGATTCCTTTGGTGGTAGGAATGATGGGCAATCAGCCCCAGACCCAACTGGTAAACTGGCGTTATTACCCGGTAATAAATGGTTTTAACAAACACCCAATAACGCGTAATTTAGATGCCCTGTACGGAAAATTTGTGAGTAACATAGATACAGTAAGGGCCCGAGGCATTAAAAAAACGCCTTTAATTGCTACTTCGCCGTTCTCCAAGGTTACGCAAACGCCGGCAAGCGTTAGTTTAGATGAAGCACGGATACCGCCTGATCCTAAAGAATTTAAATCTGGTCCACAGGTGCTGGCTTATTTGTTAGAAGGGCAATTTAAATCGGTTTTCGCTAACCGGCCTATACCCAATGGTATTGTAGAAAAAGGAGCCCGTAAACCGAATAAACCTTCGCAAATTATGGTAGTCTCGGATGGTGATTTAGTCCGGAACGATGTTAACCCCAAAACACAGCAACCTTACCGACTCGGTTTCGACCGCTACTCGGGCGCTACTTTTGCCAACCGCGACTTTGTTACCAATGCCGTAGATTACCTGCTCGACGAATCTAACCTAATTTCGTTGCGGTCGAAAGAAATTAAGATACGGCCTTTGAACCGCGTAAAAGTTGCCGAAGAAAAGCAATATTGGCAACTGTTTAATATTGGTTTGCCATTGATGATATTAGTTATTTTTGGCGTAGCGCGGTATTACTTACGTCGGCGTAAATACGCTGGAGTTTAAATTAAATTATAAAGAGTTTTACGCTAATAGAATATTTTCTGCAGGATAGTTTTGATAAAATATTCAGCATTGAAATTAATATATTAATTTAGGCAATTGTTAATCCGTATTGTAGCCCCGACTCAATTTGGTATTTAAAACAAGATAAAGCGCAAACGGGAAAATATCCGGTAAATATTCATTAGGTAGTTAGCAGAATTAATTCCTTTTCTCGCTTAATTGTTTTAATATTTTCATAAATTAACCTAATTTGCTTCAGCATTAATGAGGCGGTTAAGCGGTGGCTTGGGCGCAATTGCCTTTAAATTAATAATCCCTTTAAACAGATTAACTTACAAATATAAACGACTGATCGGCATGAAATTTATTGTATCGTCTTCGGCATTATTAAAACAGCTCCAGGGCATAAATGGCGTTATAACCAATAATCCGGTGGTTCCTATACTCGAAAATTTTCTTTTTGAGATTAACGAAGGAACGCTTACCATTACCGCCAGCGATTTGGAAACTTCCATGATTACCGAAATGCCGGTGGAGGCGAAAGAAAATGGCCGAATTGCCGCTCCGGCGCGTATCTTACTCGATACGCTGAAGAATTTGCCCGACCAGCCGGTTACCTTCACCATCGACGAAGAAACGTATACCATTGAGCTCAGCTCGGCCAACGGACGTTATAAATTATCCGGCGAGAACGCAACGGATTTCCCGCGGGTGCCGGTGGTAAGAGGTAGTAATACCATTGAAGTGCCATCTAATTTATTGGCCCGCGCTATTAACAAAACCATTTTTGCCGTAAGCACCGACGAACTCCGGCCTGCCATGACCGGTATTTTTGTGCAACTGAACGAAGACAATATTACCTTTGTGGCCACCGATGGTCATCGGTTATTGCGGTACCGCCGTTTTGATGTTTCTACCGGCAATACCGCATCTATTATTATTCCCCGGAAAGCCTTTAATCTGTTAAAAGCTACTTTGCCTTCTGAGGCAACTACGGTGCGGGTTGAGTTTAATACCTCTAATGCGTTTTTCAGCTTTGAAAATGTACGGATGGTTTGCCGCCTGATTGATGAACGCTATCCGGATTATGAAAACGTGATTCCGGCAAAAAATCCGAATAAACTGGTAATTGACCGCTACGATTTACTCAGCTCAATTAAGCGTATTTCGATTTATTCAAATAAAACTACCCACCAGGTACGTTTACGCATTGCTGGCAGCGAATTACACGTATCGGCTGAGGACCTGGATTTCTCGAACGAAGCGAACGAAAGATTGTCTTGCCAGTACGATGGCGAAGATATGGAAATTGGTTTTAATGCCCGTTTCCTGATTGAAATGCTAAACAATATCGATGCCGACGAAATATCGTTGGAGCTATCTACGCCTAACCGGGCCGGGTTGTTAATGCCATCTACCAACGACGATAACGAAAATATTTTAATGCTGGTTATGCCGGTAATGTTAAACAACTACGTTTAAGATTTATAAAATCAGTAATAAGAAAGGGAAGGGCACTTCCCTTTTTTTATGCCCATAATTGGCGAAAGACAATACAATTAGCGCCTAATTATTTACCTTTGCGCAAAAATCAAATAAAACAGACATGAACAAATCAGAGATATATTTTAGTGTTGCCCTGGATGACCAGAATGTGCCCGAAGCCATCAGCTGGCGGGCTACCGATGCCGGGGAGCAAATTCATTTTGCCAAAGCCATAAATATTGCTTTGTGGGACCGCAACCAGGAGGGTACCATGAAAATGGATTTATGGACCAAAGATATGCCCGTAGACGAAATGAAGCACTTTTACCTGGATACTATTGGTTCGATGGCCCAAACCATCATGACGGCCACCGGCGATGAAGTAATGGCTAAAAAACTACGAGACCTTTGCGATGATATAAGCAAGCATTTAGAGCAACAGGGGCAATAATATTTAATGTGCTGATATGCTAATGTGCTTATTGCATAAATAACATCTTTGAAAATGGATGAAGATTCCATAAAGTGAAATTTACAAGCAGCAACAGACAATTAAAATGTCAGCTTCTAAATATTGATTATTTAGTTTAGCTATTGTTGGTGCAACGTAACTAAAAAGCCTCCCGAAGTTTATTTTCGGGAGGCTTTTTAGTTATCTCATCAGCACATTTATTATTTGCTATCGTCTGGTCTAAGTACAGCCGTATTCCGGTTAACCACCGGAGCAACTTTTTCACCTACCGGGAGAGCCGGCTTTTGATTTTTACCGGTAATGGTAGGCTCGGCACCAATTTGGGCCGCAAAGTCTTTATCATATTTATAATATTTGTTCCGGGAACTGTAGTAAGAACTATATTGATCCGAACTTAAAAAGTTTTCGAGCTCGCTGTCGCGTTCTTTACAAATACCTCTACAGTTTTTATCTACCAGAGCCGGATTATGCGCGTTTTTCTGCTCCTCAGCTATCATTTTACTTACCTTATCCAGGTTAATTTCTCTTACCCGATTAGCCTGGAAGTTATTCAGGCGCAATTCCCGGATCATTTGGTCAGATAAGCGGTTAGCACGTTCTTCAGCCGTACCCTGCTTGTCTTGGGCTAAGGCACTAAAAACCGAAGCAAAAACCAGACAGGACATTACAATTATCTTTTTCATATCTTTTTCCGTTATTGGTTACTAGCCCACTTTTCTCGTTTCTATAACAAAGTTTAAGCCGGAAAAGTTGGTTCTGTTCTTTTTTAATACGAAAAATATTGCCTTATTTCCTTTCAGTTTAAAGGTATTAATATGATTTTACTAAGATAATAGTCGCTAACTACCATTGGTTTTTCCACATCATGGATTCTACCGGCTTGGTAGTGCGGGCATTATACTTCGCCGATGATTTTTTATTATATAAATTTTCGATATCGCCTTTTACCTCAAAATAGATTAACTGGCCAATGGGCATGCCGTGGTAAACTCTTACGGGTTGCGTAACCGATATTTCCAGAGTCCAGGTGTTGCAGAAGCCTACATCGCCTTTGCCGGCAGTCGCATGAATATCAATACCTAAGCGGCCAACACTTGATTTCCCCTCCAGAAATGGTACCTGCGCATGCGATTCGGTATATTCTTCGGTTACGCCCAGGTAAAGGGTTTTGGGCTGAAGCACATAACCTTCGGCAGGAATTTCGAACACTTCTATTTCGTTGTGTTTGCGCGCGTCAATAATTTCGTCTTTATAAGTGGCTAAGTACTTACCCAAGTGCACATCGTAGGAGTTGGTGCCCAAACAGGCCCGGCTAAAAGGTTCTATCACAATATTGCCTTTTTCCATTTGGGCCAATATTTCCTTATCCGTCAGAATCATAAAAGTTAAGCTAAATTTTGTAAAAGTAAAGGTAATAAAAAATCCGCCCACGGGCGGATTTAGTTATGGCTTGAATATTTATTAGTTTATAAATAAGCTTTTAGTTCTTTTAAGGCTTCGAGGTTGGCTGCCAAATATTTATCTGCCATTTCGTCGGTAATAGCGGTAGAAATAAACAAGGTTTCGTATTGCGATGGGGCCAGGTAAATGCCTTGCCGCAACATACTGTTAAAATAATGCCCGAATAATTTTAGGTTAGAGGTTTTGGCCGAATCAAAATCGGTTACCGGCTGACGGGTAAAGAAAATACTAAGCATAGAACCTACGTGGTTGATGGTGTAATTTAACCCTACCTGCTCCAGGTTTGCGCGCATGCCGTAAACCAGCTTATCCGAAATGTTTTCTAAATAACCGTACACCTCGTCGTGCTCATTTAAGTAAGTAAGCATGCGCAGGCCAGCCGCCATTGCTACCGGGTTCCCCGATAAAGTGCCCGCCTGGTAAACCGGACCCGCCGGCGCCACGGTGTCCATTATCTCTTTCCGGCCGCCGTAAGCGCCCACCGGAAATCCACCACCAATTATTTTACCCAAAGTAGTCATGTCGGGCATTACCCCAAAACGCTCCTGGGCACCACCTTTGGCTAATCGGAAACCCGTCATTACTTCATCAAAAATCAGGATAATATTTTCTTTGGTGCAAATATCACGCAGTCCTTGTAAAAAGCCTTCGGCCGGTACAACCAAACCCATATTACCGGCCACGGGTTCTACTATTATGGCGGCAATCTGGCCGGGAGCGGCATCTATGGCGGCCTGTACGGCTACTAAATTATTATAAGGTACGGTAATGGTATCTTGGGCGGTGCCTTTGGTAATACCCGGACTATCGGGTACGCCTAACGTAATAGCGCCACTGCCCGCCGCAATTAAGAAGGAATCGCCGTGGCCGTGGTAGCAGCCTTCGAATTTTATTATTTTATCGCGGCCAGTATAACCCCGCGCTACCCGAATAGCCGACATGGTGGCTTCGGTGCCGGAGTTTACCATGCGTACTTTCTCAACGGAAGGCACCATGTTTATGATGAGTTCGGCCATTTCTACCTCACGGCGGGTAGGCGCACCAAACGAGAAAGAATCGGGCAGTACTTTGCTTACTGCTTCTTGCACCATTTCGCAGGCGTGCCCCAGAATCATAGGGCCCCACGAGTTAATCAAATCGAGGTAGGCATTGCCATCTTCGTCGTAAAGATGCGCGCCCTTGGCCGATTGAATGAATATTGGGTTACCACCAACAGCCCGGAAAGCCCGCACCGGCGAATTTACCCCACCCGGAATTGAATTTTGGGCGCGCTGGAAGAGCTCCAGGCTAACTTTATTATTTAATTCGTTCATGAAATTTACCTAAGCTGATTATTTAAAAACCGGATTAACCACATTTAGTTGCTGGTTATCTAATTTTAGGATAGGAATATATTGGTTATCGTGCTCAGTCTGGAAGCCAATACCCTGAAAAAACGCCCCGGAAATGGCACCTTCCGTAGACAAGGTGCTGTTAAAATGGGCTCCGTGCCGGGCCAGAATGTTGCCAAAGTAATATAGCAGCTCAAAGCCGGTATAGCTGTGGTAAGAAGGCGGAATGTTAAAACGTTCTTTGTAATCTTTCCGGAAAGCCCTAACCTGCGGTAAGGCAGTATCTACGTATTTCGGCGAAATAAAATAGATTTCCTGATCGTCTAACTGATTTAGGCTTAATTGGCTTATATCTAACCACGATGCGTAGGTGATTACCGGAATTTTAGTAGATAAACGCTCGAGGGTGCTCATGGTATTAACGGCTACCGACATGCTGTTGGAAGCAACCATTAAATGGCCAATCGCAGAAAAATCTATACTGGATAATAAGCCCGAAGCCGTGCTGGTAGGGCTTACCGCTTTTATGGTTAATATTTTTCCGCCTCTTTTCTCGTATTGCAACCGGTAAGCACGGGCAAATTCCAGGCCGTCGTTGGTGTTATCGTATACCAATACCGCAGTTTTAGGCGTAAAATTATCAAAAGCATAATCGGCACTCCGGCGGGCTTGCGTAATAAAAGAACTTTGGTATAAATACAGGTAAGGATTATTTTTAACCAAACTGGCATCTTCCGATAAAGGATTGATAGCTACAATTTGGTGTTCCTGGGCAAATTTGGAAATTAATCTATTAGCCGATTTGTAAACCGGCCCGATTATTAAATCCATGGTGGCCAGTTCGGGCAATTTTAAAATTGCTTTTACCTGGTTGGTATCGGCCGGCGCATCGTACGTAAATAAATTTAAGTTAATGTTGTTTTTGGCTAAGGAATCTTTTGCCATTAACATGCCGGCGTATAAATCTATAGCAAATTTATTTTTGCGTGCCGCCTGGCTGCGGGGTTCGTTCAGGCCGAAAGGTAAAAGTACAGCCACATTGTAATCGCTTTTACGCGCAGCCGCCAGGTTTTTTTCGGAATATTTTTTCTTATCGAGTTTAAACTTAGAAACAATATTTTCCAGGGTTCCTTTGTCGGCGGGGGTGTACCAGCCGCTGGCTAATTTATCGGCGTAAGCAACAGCTACTTCCCTGTCTTCGGAAAATTGCGCCTGCAGGCTAGCCAAAGTTTCTTTTTCGGTTACCCGCGACAAATACAGTTGCTTCATGGCGGCCTTGTCTTTATCAAAAGCGTTATCTTCCAACTCCGCTAATAAAGTCATGGCTTTGGCGTGCTCTTTTTGTTCAAACGCAATGGCGGCGCCCACGTACCGCGCCTCATTAATATTGGGCCAGTTTGGGAATTGCTGCAGTAGCTGATTTATACGGCCGCTGGCTTCGCGCACCCGTTTGGCATTAAGGGCTGCCACGCTGTACAGGTAAAGCGCCTGCGGTAAATTCTTATAACTTTTATCGGCATTTACAACCGGTACAAACTCGGCCATGGCCAGCTCGTACTTTTGCTGGTCGAGGAGTAAGCGGCCGTTCTGGAGTTTGTTATCGTATTCGCGGGCCGATTGGCCCCATACCGTAATCGGCAGCAATACCCATAACAAACTCCAAACCGACTTTTTAAAAAAATAACGCGGGGTTAGCTTCATGTTTTAATTATTCCCATTCAATGGTAGCCGGTGGTTTAGAGCTAATGTCGTAAACTACCCGGTTTACGCCTTTTACTTTATTAATGATTTGGTTAGATACATTGGCTAAAAACTCATACGGTAAATGTGCCCAGTCGGCTGTCATGCCGTCTACGCTGGTAACGGCCCGCAAGCTAACAACGTTTTCGTAGGTCCGTTCGTCGCCCATAACCCCAACGGTACGGATAGGCAGCAAAATGGCGCCAGCCTGCCAAACCTGGTCGTATAAGCCGGTTTTACGTAATTGCTGAATAAATATATGATCAACTTCCTGCAAAATAGCTACTTTTTGCGGGGTAATGTCGCCGATAATCCGGATCGCCAAACCCGGGCCGGGGAAAGGGTGACGGCTAAGAATCAGGTCGTCTATTTTTAACGTTTTACCTACCAACCTAACTTCATCTTTAAATAAAGCTTTTAGCGGCTCCACTACTTTTAATTTCATAAAATCGGGCAAACCGCCCACGTTGTGATGCGATTTAATGGTAGCCGATGGGCCTTTAACCGAAACCGATTCAATAACATCGGGGTAAATGGTGCCCTGAGCCAACCATTTTACATCGGTAAGCTGGTGGGCTTCTTCGTCGAAAACCTCAATAAATACGCGGCCAATAGCCTTGCGTTTTTCTTCGGGGTCGGTTAAACCGGTAAGGGCCTGGTAGAAACTATCGCGGGCATTTACGCCTTTTACATTTAAACCCATGTGCTTATACGATTCCAGAACGGTCTCAAATTCGTCTTTCCGGAGTAAACCGTTATCGACAAAAATGCAATACAGGTTTTTACCGATGGCCTGGTGAATGAGCATGGCCGCTACCGACGAGTCTACGCCGCCCGATAAACCCAGTACCACTTTATCATTGCCAATTTGGTTTTGCAGATCGGCTACAGTGGTTTCAATAAATTGGTCGGGGGTCCAGTTTTGGGAGCAACCACAAATATGCACCACAAAATTGCGTAATACCGTTTTACCCTCGGTGGTGTGGGTTACTTCCGGATGAAACTGAATACCATACGTTTCTTCGTCGCTTATTTTGTAGGCCGCAACGGCCACCGAATCGGTACTAGAAATAATTTCGAAATTGGCTGGCAGTTGTTTAATGGTATCGCCGTGCGACATCCAAACCTGGGAGCCAATGGTAATTTCTTTTAATAACCGATTGGTGGCATGTACTTCACTCAGCATAGCCCGGCCGTATTCCCGGATGGTAGAAGGTAAAACTTCGCCGCCGTTGGCGTGGGCTAATAACTGGGCACCGTAGCAAACACCTAAAACCGGTACCTGCCCACGATACTCGCTAATATCCGGGCTGGGGTGGTCGGCATCGCGTACGGAGCAGGGGCTACCCGACAGGATAAGGCCTTTTACATCCGGCGTGAAATCCGGTAATTTGTTATAAGGATAAATTTCGCAGTAAACATTTAACTCGCGCACCCGCCGGGCAATTAACTGGGTATATTGCGAGCCAAAATCGAGGATTAAGATTTTCTCTGGCATGCGCAAAATTAAGCACAGATTTTGTGGGATTAAAGTATTTCGCTGAATCTTTTCCGGAAAAGAAATTTTACCATGCTTCTGGCCCGCTAAAGCAAAATTGCGGTAAAATATTTATACCGCTTTTTCAATTAATGTTCGCTTATTAAACTACACGGATAAAACTGCTTGGAATATAACCCTAAGGAAAAAATAATGTTTTTGTTATTCGGGTGAGTTGGCTTACAAAAGAATGGGTAATGGCTTTGATTATTTCGAAGTAGATTTTATTTTTTCCGAAGCATTCCGGAACTCTGGGTAACTAATGCGGCCAAATTCCTGATCGTAGAGCTGAAATCCGCTGGCTTTAAAATGCAGTTCGCCGGCCTCCACTGAACTGAGGTAAGAACTACAATATAAAATAAAGCCTTCCTTGAGGGGACTTTTATTTTCTTCTCGGTTTCTGAGTTCTATACCCTGCACCAATAATCCCCGAGAAAATATTTTATCTACATCCAAAATGGGGGTGCGTTGTTCTTGTTTTTGGCTGTAACTTAAAAAAAATAGTTGGTGGCAACCGGTTAACACCAGGTTAAGGTTGTGAGAATTGGGCAATAAATAAGTAGCTACCGAGGCTACCAACTGCAGCCTTAAAATATCGTTGCTGAAAGAAAAATGAGTGATTTGGCTACCCTGAAGACGAATGAAAAGATCTTCTAATAAAAATAGGTCTTCGTTCATGTTTGTTTTATAGATAGGGGATTAAAGTTGATTGCTATTTACGGGTTTAGCGCAATCTAAAGTTTTAGAATTTAACATTTTTATTCGCGTTTGGTTTACGTAGCTCACGGGTGAAAGCATTATTTAATTTACTGAATGACAAATATTTTTATTCGGGTTAGTTATTGGCAGCGCAGCACTCAATATAGAGCAGCGGTGGGAGGCAGGCCATGGTTGCGGAAAGAAGCGGCGTTAAAACCAGGCTCATTCCTAATTAAAAGAATAGTGGTGTATCTTATTAATAACAGGCCAATGTAACAGCTGCCCACGGCCTATTTGTCCAGATAACCTATAGCCGGAGCAAGTTCTAATTATGAAAGGTATATAAACAAAAAAGCCGCAACTGGTGCGGCTTTTTTGTTTATTCAGAATAATAAACAAAATGCTTTAGTTATAGTTAGGCAGGAAACTATAGTTTTTACTGTACTCCAGCATTTGCTGCACAAAGTTGGTTGGGTAAGAAATTTTAACATCTACCATTTTGCCGTCTTGCATTACCGGAGTAAGTTTAGGTTGAATAAAGCCCGAATAAGGGGCAATATTTAATTTAGCATAACGGTCCAGCACTTCCTGGTGGAGTTTCTGATCTACTTTAACCCCGTAGTTTTCAATAAGCTGGCGGGCCCCTTCATAATCTCCTTCTGAGGTAATGCGTTGGGTTTCGCGTAGCAATTGGCCAAATAAATCGCGCAGCTTCTGGTAATCGTTTACCCGGAAATAAGTTTTGCCGTCGCGGGTTACCTGTTCTATTACGTTATTGGCTTTGCCTTTTTCCAGCGCCCATTTAGCGATCATTTGGCGGTTACGCATGTGCGCTTCTTCTATGTTTTCGCCGGGGGCAACCCGCGATAATTGGGTAAGCAGGCCACCCCGAATATAACTATCGTACTCGGCTTTGCCTACTTCCAGAGAGGGCATTACTCCCAACTCCACCAGTTTGGGATCAAGCATGAAATATAAAGCTACCAGGTCGGCGCGGCCTTCTTCTATGGCTGAGGCATAACTTTTAAGGGTCTGCTTGGGCGTGCCCACCCCCGCATTAATTTGCCCGGACGCGTGGCCAATTACCTCGTGCATATCGGTGTGCAGGTTGCCCGCCAAAGAACCATGTTCCCGTGCCCGTTTTGCTTCTTCCTGAGAAAAAGCAAATTCATCTAAAGCCGAGCTGGTGGCGGCTGCCTGGTTATAGGCGTTTACAATATTACCCAAATTAACCGATTTAGAGCCATGTTCTTTCCGGATCCAGTTGGCATTAGGCAGGTTAATGCCAATGGGCGTGTTCGGTGCCGCATCGCCGCCTTCTACTACTACCGTTATTACTTTGGCCGAAATACCCGTTACATTTTTCTTTTTATGTTCCGGCTGGATCGGCGAATTATCTTCAAACCATTGCGCCTGGTCGCCGATTGCTTTAATACGTTTGGTAGCTTGTAAATCTTTTATTGATACCACCGATTCGTAAGAGGCCCGGTAGCCCAGCGGGTCGCCGTAAACTTCAATAAACCCATTTACCACATCTATGCGGGAATCGGTGTCGTTTACCCAGGCAATGCTATATTCATCAAATATTTTCAGGTCGCCGGTTTTGTAATATTGAATAAGTTTATCCAGCGCCAGTTTTTGTTTAGGGTTTTCGGCTACGGCCGAAGCTTTTTCGAGCCAGTAAACTATTTTGCTGATAGCCGACGAGTACATGCCGCCTACCTTCCAGACTTTCTCTACAATCTGGCCGTTTTCTTTTACCAGTTTAGAATTAAGGCCGTAAGAAATGGGTCTGGTATCGGCTTTATTTATTTGTTTTTCTAAATAAGCTTCAACTTCTTTTTGGGTTAGGCCTTCGTAAAAATTAGTAGCCGAGGTTTTAATTAAGTCTTCTCCTTCGGCCAGGTTAACTTTTTTGGCAGCAATCGCCGGATCAAATATAAGCGGCGTTAAAGTAGCTATTAATTTATCGGGTGTTTCGCCAGGTTCGAGTGGGAATTTAGCGTTGGGCGAATTTTTTACCAAAGTGGCAAAATAGGCCTGACTAAACTCCGGTAAAAATTTATTATTGGAATAATGGTGATGGATGCCATTCGAAAACCAAACCCGTTTGGCGTAAGTCAAGAATTTGCCAAAATCAGGGTGGTTGCGATCGCCGGTGTAATTGGCTGCAATGGCATCGAGGGTGCGGCGGATGCGCAAATTATGTTTAAAGTTCTGGTCGTAAATAATATCCCGGCCTGAAAGCGCCGCTTCGTACAAATAATACAGCAACTCTTTTTGTTTAGCCGTTAGTTCGGCAAAGCCTGGTACCTGGTAGCGCAAAACCCGCAGGTCGGCAAACTGGTCGGTAACATATTTAAAAGTGTCGGTGGCGGCAGTTGTATTTACAGCGCCCGATTGCTCAGAATTATTATTCGCATTTTCCGACGAATTTTGTTGGGAGCAGCTACCCATGAGCAGCGTAGCCAGGGCCATAGCCGGTAAATATTTGGTTTTATTTAGCATGTGGGTGTTTAAATATTTTCTGTTAGTAATGAAAGAACGAAAATATAGCGGTTTAAATATTTTTAAGCGTATCTAACTTGTTAATTTTACCGGAAGCAGTACTTAAAAATTGCGGTGTAGCTAAAAACGCTTTGGGTATTTCGTACTTGGTTAAATATTTATTTAGTTCTTTTTTGAGTTGCGTTTGCGTGTTGGGTGCAATTTGGGGTGTTTCCAGTACTGCTACCAGTTTGCTGCCCAGTTTGGCATCGGGGAGGGTACTTACAAACGAACGGCAACTTAAACCTAAGGTAAGCAACGCCTGCGCCAGGTGCACTTCTATTTTCTCCAGTTGTATTTTGTAACCGCCCGAATTAATGGTGTTGTCGGCGCGGCCCAGCCAGCTAAAGGTTGTAGGTGTGTGCAGGGTTACCAAATCATTAGTAATAATCTTTTTGTGTTTTGTAATATCGCCTTCAATGGTTAAGCAGCCGCGCTCGTCCTGGCCCAATTCAATATTGGGCAAAGTGGTATAAAATGGTTCCGGCGCCGGGCCATTTAAGCGGCGCAAGGCAATGTGCGACACCGTTTCGGTCATGCCGTACGTTTGGTACACCGGGGCTTTTAAAGATAATATTTCTTTTTCTAGTTCTGAAGATAGGGGAGCCCCGCCCACCAGTATGGCTTTGGCAAAATCCAATACTAATTTTTTAGCCGGCGTTTCGGATATAATTGTTTCTAGCTGGTAAGGCACCAACGAAATAAAATTAAAAGGCTGTTCTGGTTTAGAAAAAGCCAGCGGGTTGGCAATGGGTTCAATAATGGTCAGGTGCAAATCGGCCACCAGGCCCCGTACTACCATCATCATACCGGCAATGGTTTCTACATTCAGGCAAACCAATACCCGATCGGCTTTTTGCAGCTCTAAATAAGCAACGGTGCGGCGCGCACTGGCTTCTAATTGTTCGCGGCTTACGGTAATGTCTTTGGGCGTACCCGTAGAACCAGAAGTGTGCACCACAAATTCTAACTGACCATTTAACCAATTGCGGCAAAATTCTAATACTTTAGCTTCGTACCCATTTATTGGTATGCTGTTCCGGAACGAGTATGCGGCAATTTCGTCGTAGTAGAATTTCTTTCCGTTCAGTTCCAGGTGATCCATGTTTGTTTTTAGTTGTTAGTAGTTAGTTTTTAGGTTCCGGTTATGCTTTATTTATAAACTTAAATACAAATTGTCAGATATAAGGTTTGATATCGCTTAAATCTCTGTTCAATTAATTTGTATTTACCCTGCATCCTTCAGAAACTAAAAACTAATTACTAACAACTAATCACTATAAAATCAAGGGAATTTGGGATATTTAGAAAAGTCGGGCTTCCGTTTTTCCAGAAAAGCATTTTTACCTTCTTTGGCCTCGTCAGAGAGGTAATAGAGGAGGGTAGCGTTGCCGGCCAATTCCTGGATACCCGCTTGCCCGTCCAGTTCGGCATTAAACGCCGATTTAAGCATGCGCAAGGCCATCGGGCTTTTCGCCAGCATTTTTTCGCACCAGGCTACGGTAGTTTCTTCCAGTTGCTCTAAGGGTACTACCTTGTTAACGAGGCCCATTTGTAAAGCTTCCTGGGCATCGTACTGGTCGCACAAATACCAGATTTCCCGGGCCTTTTTCTGTCCCACAATGCGGGCCAGGTAAGAAGCGCCAAATCCGCCATCGAACGAGCCAACTACTGGTCCGGTTTGGCCAAAACGGGCATTATCGGCAGCAATGGTTAAATCGCACACTACATGGAGCACGTGGCCGCCGCCAATAGCCCAACCGGCTACCATGGCCACTACCGGTTTTGGAATACGCCGGATTTGCATTTGTAAATCTAATACGTTTAAGCGCGGTACGGTATCTTCGCCAATGTAGCCGCCGTGCCCTCGTACACTCTGGTCGCCGCCGCTGCAAAAAGCTTTTCCGCCTTCGCCAGTTAATATAATTACTCCTACGTCGGGGTTTTGCCGGGCCAATTCCATGGCCTCACTCATTTCTTGTACGGTAAGCGGGGTAAAAGCATTGTGTTTATGCGGGCGGTTTATGCTAATGCGGGCAATGCCGTTATACTGCTGAAATAGTATTTCTTTGTACTCTTTTATGGTTTCCCAGTTATATTTTGTAGTCATGGCCTTTATACGCTAAAAAATTTATTTATGGGTTCCGAAGGTAGAGCATCTTGCTTAAAAATAAAAATCAGGCTTAAACCTGGGGCATAAAAAAACACGCAGCTTAGCCGCGTGTTTTAGAAAATAAATTAAAATTATTTAAGGTGAAATTGATTATTTAAATTTCATGACGGACATTTTATTCTTCTTCGTAGGCGCGTAAATAATGATCTACGGACCAGCGCCCGGAGTTTAATACAAAAAATAAGATTAAAAATAGCAGCACCACCAAAGACGTCCACCATTCTGCCGAAACCGAGGTTGTATCGGAGCCGGGCCAAACAAATAAAACACCGCCCGGTATCATCTGGTTTATGGCTTCCGAATTAAAACCGGGCCAGTTAAATATTACTGCACCCAATAAAATAGGTAACTGAAAAATAATGGCCAAACGGGTAAATAAGCCAATGGCAATTAAAAAACCACCTATTAAATGCACAAAAGCAATTATATACGCCATCTGCAGCGAATTATAATCGATGTTGATGTTCTGCAATATTTTCTGTAATGCCCAGATATCCTGCAAAAAAGCAATGCCCTTGCTAAACAGGAAAAAGCCTAAGAAAAAACGCAGAATATCGAGCCAGACCGAATATCGGGTGCTGGTCCATTGTTCAATTTTTTGAGTGAGTACCATGTTTTTTACCAGGGGTTAAGTAAAGTAGTTGTATTAATCGGCAGGTAGTTCACAGGCGGGCAAGACTAACTTTCCCGGTGGGTGCGCATATAATGGTCGATAGACCACTGGCCGGAACCATAAATTAAAAAAACGATTAAAAGCAACAACGTTACGCCCGAAATCCACCAGGTAGTGTTGAGGGTATTGGTACCGGCTTCCGGGTGCACAAACAATACTGCACCTAATAAAATGGGTAACTGAAACAAAATGGCTGCCCGGGTAACCAGGCCCAGCGCAATTAACAAACCACCCACCAAATGGGCAAAAGCAATGTAGTGCGCAAAAATAAAAGAAGACCAGTTGAGGTTGATATTGATGAGTAAGTTTTCGAGCACACTTATATCACTGATAAACACAACCCCTTTGTAGAACAGAAATAAGCCTAAGCCTACGCGGATTAGGTCGAGCCAGGCCGGGTGATGGGTATCCGCCCAATGCTCCATGCGATGCGTAAGTGCCATAACCGTAAAGTTTTAATTATCAATATTTTATTATACGATTCAAATAAAATATTGGACCATAAAACCCGGTTTATTTTAACTTAATTTGGTGCCAAATGGATTATTTATTTTAAAATCATTAAAAAACGCGGCATTGGTGGGGCTGGAAGTAAATATTTCTAAGATGGCCGGCCCTTTTTTTAAGAATTTAGGCAGCTTATCGGTTAAATCCAGGGCATTGTGGCAGGCGTAATAAGCCATTTTAAAATCTTTGGCGGTTTGGGCCGCATTGAGTTCCTGGTGGGTCTCAAAGAATTCAACTAATTCGGGCTGTTGTCGCGGACCATCTATTAACCGGAAAATGCCGCCCGCGTGGTTATTCAGGATTATTATCCGGAGGTTGTCGGGTAAATAATTATGCCACAAACCATTGCGGTCGTAAAAAAATGCCAAATCACCGGTAATTAAAATATTGGGCTTATCACTACTTATGGCCACCCCAACGGCAGTACTGGTGCTACCATCTATACCGCTGGTGCCCCGGTTGGCAAATACCTGTATGGCTTGTGTAGGCGCTAACCCCAAAATATTGGCGTACCGCACCGACATGCTATTGGCTAGGTGCAAATTACTGTTCGGCGGCAAATTTGGCAGAATATGCGCATAAGCGGTAAATTCATTAAAGTTGCCGAGGGTTACAAAATTAGTTAAATATTCCTGCGCGGCTTTTTCCCGGTTTTGCCAAACGGTTTTATAACTTACATCGGGTATAATATTTTCGGTAGCGGCCAGTTGGGCAAAAAAATGCACCGGCTGTGCCCGGATAATTTGGCTTACCGATTGAAAAGGATCGGCCACCACGCCGGCCGGCTGAATATGCCAATGGGCCTGGGGCGGAAAAGCGCGGAGAAATAATTTTAAATTTTTTGAAATATTAGATAAGCCAAAAGTTATGAGCAAATCAGGTTGTAGTAAGGCACCGTCGCGGGTATTTTTACCGGCCAGGTGCACATCTTGTAACCGGATAGCCTTGGGTAACTGGTGCAAATTCGAGATGACATCCGCTATAATTACCGCTCCGGTTACCTGCGCAAAATTGTTTAAGGCTTCCTGCAATTCACTATCGGCGGGCTGCTGACCCGCCACCACTAATATTTTATTTAATTTAGGGGGAGAAGCGGTTAAAATATGCTGCAGCAGGTTTAAACTGCTTAAACTGAGCTGATAATCGTTTTTTAATTCAAAAATTACTTTTAAGCTGGCACTAGCCGTTATTTCCTGACCGGGTTGCGGGTAAAAAGGTTCGCGTAAGGGTACATTTAAGTGCACCGGCCCGGCCGGATACGCCTGCGTTTCGGAGAGCGCTTCCGATATTATTCTTTGGCTGTACCAGTCGGCATCGGGGTGTTGGGTATCTACCGGAAAAGAATAGCTGCGTTTGCAGTGGTGGCCATAAATATTTTCCTGCCGAATAGTTTGCCCGTCTAATTGGTCTATCCATTCTGGCGGGCGATCGGCGGTTATTACCAATAAAGGAATTTGCTGGTAAAAAGCTTCGGCTACGGCCGGGGCGTAATTAAGGGCGGCCGTGCCCGAGGTGCAAACCAGTACCACCGGCCGCTCGGTAGCCAGCGCAATGCCCAGGCCAATAAAAGCAGCGGCGCGTTCGTCGGTAACCGTCCGGACCTGGAGGCGCGGGTGCCGGGCAAAAGCCAGCGTTAATGGCGCACACCGCGAGCCCGGCGAAAGCACTACCTGTTGTACCCCCAGTTGGGCGCAAATTTCAGCAATATTAAAAACGGCCTGTAAATTCATTTATTTAGCTTTCCGGATTACCCCCCGTACGGTTTCCATTTTCATTTTGGTTTCGAACCACTCTTTTTCCGGTTCCGATTCGGCGGTAATGCCGGCCCCGGCATACAACAGCGCCGTATCTTCGAACAATTGCATGCACCTAAGGTTCACAAAAATGTGCGATTCGCCGTCTATTTGTACCGGACCCAGAAAACCACTGTAATAAGCGCGGTTGTACCCTTCGTGGTTTAGTATAAAAGTTGTAGCGGGCGCTTTGGGCATGCCGCAAACCGCCGAAGTCGGGTGCAGCAGTTTTAGCATTTGGGTACCTAGCTGCGGATAAGGTACTTGCTGCATGTTAACGGTAAAGTCGGTGCGCAGGTGCATTAGTTTGCCGGCTACCACGGTGCGGGGGCCAATCTCATTATACTCGCGCAAACGAATGCTTTTAAAGCAGTTTAAGATATAACGCTCCACCATCGACTGCTCTTCAATTTCTTTTTGCTGCCACATGGCTTTTGCCGGGTTTATTTCGGACGATAATTTTTGCGTACCGGCCAAAGCAACCGTCCGGAATATTTTTGCCTGGTCTATTTGTACCAATATTTCCGGCGAAGCGCCCATCCAGGTGCCTACCTCGGGTACCGATACCAGTGAAACAAACGCGTTTTTATAAGAATGCTGCAACTGGCAAAAGGCTTGCAGTACATCAAAATCTAAATCGAGGGGATAGGCCTTGGTCCGCGATAATACTACTTTTTCAAACTGGCCGGCTTTAATTTCTGAGATGCCTTTTGCTACCAAATCCTCAAAATTTACTTTGTTTGTTTGGGCCGGTACCGGGTGGCGGCTTACGTGCCAGTTAGTAGTACGCAAAGAATCTTTTACTTTATAAAAATATTCCTGTAAGCGCTGTACCAACGCTACGTACTCCGGGTTTTCCTGCAGTTTGAAATTAAATTTTAGTTTAGCCGACAAACTACTGTAAGTAATATCGGCACGAATTAAAGCCGCCGGGTTGGTGGCCGAAACTGAAAACGGATAAAACGCAAAACCCGATAAACCACCTTCTAGTTGGGGAACGGTGGCCAACGTTTGCACACTCCGGAGCGATACGCATAATTTTATTTCCAGCGAGTCTGGTAAACGCCAAACGGCCACCGGTAAATTAAAGCGGATGGCCGTAGCAAATAAAGCTTTTAGGTTGGTATTGTAATCTCCGGCTAAAGTCAATTAAAAGTATTTTACAGTTAAGGTTAACGAATAAGAACTTGTATCGTGTTAGGGAAATAGCCTAAAAATATGCCCTGGCTACAAACCAGATTTTGGGTATAAACACGAAACAAGTTTAATATTTAGAGTCATTTTTTTCGGTTACTCGGCTTAATAGAAGCCTGGCGCATAGAAGCAATATTTAAGCGTTGGCCCGGTCCAGCACTGCTACCGTTATTCGGCTAATACAAACCAGGCTACCCGCATCGTTTTTAATTTTTATTTCCCAAACCTGGGTTTTACGACCAATATGAATAGCCGTTGCGGTGCCATGCACATAGCCGTTGCGCACAGCCTTTAAATGGTTGGCGTTAATTTCTAAGCCCACGCAGGTTTGTTTTTCCTGGTTTATCTGCAAAACGGCACCAATGCTACCCAGGGTTTCGGCCAGCGCCACCGATGCACCACCGTGTAAAATACCCATAGGCTGATGGGTGCGTGCGTCTACGGGCATTTTACCGCTAATAAAATCCGGACCAACTTCGGTAATTTCCATGCCTAACGTTTCGGCCAACGTATTTTTACACCACTTATTTATTTCTATGAGGGTGGGTGGGTTAAAAGCCATAATTTGTGTAAGTATAATTTGTGGAGCGTTAGCTTAACTTGGTGCGGTGCGGCAGTTTGATTTTAGTAAACAGTATTGGACAGCCGGAACGGCAATAATAAAATCTGATTTAAAATTATATTAATTAATTAAATAAACTGGCGAACAATTTGGTTTATAGTTGCTTAAAAGAAAATATTTTCCATGATTCAGACTAAAGCTTACCGGCTGCTATCGCATACCCACAACAATTTATTATCTTCGTCGCCGGAAACAAAATTAGAGAGATTTTGAGTGTAAAAAAAATATACCTCCTGCGGCACGGCCAAACCGATTACAACTTAAAAGGCATTATTCAGGGCAGTGGGGTAGATTCTTCGCTAAACGCAACCGGGCAGTGGCAGGCTGAGCGATTTTACGAAGCGTATAAAGAGGTACCTTTCGATAGGGTTTATACCTCGGCTTTACAGCGCAGTATTCAATCGGTGCAAGGGTTCATAGATAAAGGTATCCCGCACGAAAAACATCCCGAACTAAACGAAATTTGCTGGGGCAACCGCGAAGGCACCTTTGTTTCGCCGGAAACCGATGCGTATTATTTTGATGTTTTAAAACAGTGGCAGGAGGGCGCATGCAGTTTGCGGATAGAAAACGGCGAAAGCCCGGAAGATGTGGCGGCCCGGCAACAGGTATTTTTAAATTTGCTGCTTTCCCGGCCCGAAGAAGAAACCGTTTTAATTTGCATGCACGGCCGGGCCATGCGAATATTACTTTGCGTAATGCTTAATTATCCGTTGCATTGTATGGATATTTTTGAACACCATAACTTATGCCTGTACGTGCTGCACCATACGGGTACCATGTTCTCGGTGCACAAAAACATGGATATTGCCCATTTAGGCGAGTAGCAAACTAAACTTTATGCACGATTCATTCTTTTAATTTAAATAAAGAATAAATAGTTAAAAGCACTTGGTCTAATTTAGTTTACGCCGGGGAGGGTTGTATCATTAACAAAATTTATTCGTTAGGAATAAAATACATAAAAGACTGGGATTTCCGGGCAATATTTACAGAAGCCTTAGCTAGTAGTCTTAAACCCAGGGCCAAAGCAGAATTGGTTAAATAAGTTATACGCCGGAGTATATTTTATTCCGGTTACAATTGGCTACGGTTTATTCTTAACATCTTTTTGATATTTAAATATTTTAAATCATTTTTGAGCCTCAAAAAATATATTTATGGCTGAAATCATAAAAATGCCCAAAATGAGTGACACCATGACAGAGGGTGTTATTGCATCTTGGCTTAAAAAAGTAGGGGATACCGTTAAATCCGGCGATATCTTAGCTGAAGTGGAAACCGACAAAGCCACCATGGAGCTGGAATCTTATGAAGATGGTACTTTATTATATATCGGCCCCAAAGAAAAAGAATCTGTACCCATAGATGGTGTATTAGCCATTATCGGTAAAAAAGACGAAGATATATCGGGTTTGCTGAGCCAGGTACAAGGCGGTGGTGCGCCGGCCCCCGCACCGGCCAAAGAAGAAAAACCCGCCGAAACCATGAGCCAGGAAGCACCGGCCCAAGCTCCGGCCCCGCAAGCCACTCAAGCCCCCGCGGCTAAAGTAAACGCCTCGGTTATCCGGATGCCGAAAATGAGCGACACCATGACCGAAGGAACTATTGCGTCGTGGCAGAAAAAAGTAGGCGAAAAAGTTAAATCGGGCGATATTCTGGCCGAAGTGGAAACCGATAAAGCCACCATGGAACTGGAATCGTACGAAGACGGTACCTTGCTGTATATTGGTGTAGAAGCGGGCAATGCAGTAGCGGTAGACGGCGTACTGGCCATTATTGGCGAAGAAGGTGCCGATTACCAGCAGTTATTAAACGGCAATGGCGGCGGCAGTGATAAACCGGCTGATCGCCAGGAAGCAGAAATAGCAGATTCGCGCGTAGAAAACTCTAAAACCGATACCCAAATCCGGGAACAAGCCGCGCCAGCCGAGACAAAAGATGTGCAGGTACCGGCCTCTGGTAACAATGGCCAACCGGCCACACCCGCCGATGCAAATAATGGCGGACGAATTCTGGCCTCGCCGTTAGCGAAAAAAATTGCCGAAGAAAAAGGCATTGATTTGGCCCAGGTAAAAGGCTCCGGCGATAACGGCCGCATTGTTGTAAAAGACGTGGAAACTTTTGTTCCTTCGGCCAAACCAGCACCAAGTGCTGCGCCGGCTCCGGCGGCTACACCTGCTCCAACCGGCGAGCCATATTCAGAAGTACCGGTATCGCAAATGCGTAAAGTTATTGCCAAACGGTTATCCGAAAGCTTGTTTACCGCGCCGCATTTTTACCTGACCATGGAAATTGACATGGATAAGGCCATGGACGCCCGCGTTAGTTTAAATGAGGTAAGTCCGGTTAAAATTTCTTTTAACGATTTGGTAATTAAAGCGGCCGCGGCGGCTTTAAAACAACACCCGGCCGTTAATTCTTCCTGGTTAGGCGATAAAATCCGGTACAACAACCAAATTAATATTGGGGTGGCCGTAGCCGTAGAAGAAGGTTTGCTGGTACCAGTGGTGCGCAACGCCGACCAGAAAACTTTATCGCAAATTGCCGGCGAAGTAAAAGAACTGGGCGGTAAAGCCAAATCGAAAAAACTACAACCTGCAGAAATGCAAGGCAACACCTTTACCATTTCTAACTTAGGTATGTTTGGTATCGATGAATTTACGGCCATTATTAACCCACCCGATGCCTGTATTATGGCCGTGGGCGGCATAAAGCAAACCCCAGTGGTTAAGAACGGCCAGATTCAGATTGGCAATATCATGAAAGTTACTTTATCGTGCGACCACCGGGTAGTAGACGGCGCCGTAGGCTCCGCGTTCCTGCAAACTTTTAAAAAGTTACTCGAAGATCCCATCCGGATTTTAGTATAAAAACTAAAAAGGCCTTTCCGAAAAGAAAGGCCTTTTTTATTAGCGCTACCTGATACTGTTTAGAGCAAGTTTAAACTTTAGAATTTATATAAAATTTATTTTAAGTTCTTTTAATAAAGTAATTAAGCAAACGCATATCTCTTATCAGCAGGACGGCAATTAAATGGTTTAGCTCAAATTTAAACAGGCTCTTAGAGAGAATTTTACTTTTAAGAATTCGGAAAATATTTATATATAGTATATTCATTAATCCAGTTCCGGTTATCGGTTGATTTTGGATGGATATATGGAATAAATTCCATATATCCAGTAGTTAGCAGTAATTATAAAACTATTTAGCAGCGACAAATTTACTTTGCTACTTTACACAGGAGGTAAATTAGGAAAAGGTAAGGATAGAGATAAAGTTACAAAGGAGTACTTTTCAATTTGTGAATATTCAATTGAAAACCCTAAAAAACCAATAAGAATATTTAGAACTGACTTCGGTTATTGGGGAGAAGGTGACCTTTATACCCATTATTTGACAGATTCACTCTTATGTATTGTAAGGAGAGAAGATTTAATAATATTTGATTTGAATCAAGGTAAAACACATGAGGTTATAGAAAGGGATTGTGATTCTGGATTTTATGTAAGTTTCAATATAATAATCTATAGAATAAATCAAGAATTTAAAGTGCACAAATCTCAAAATAACTACTGCTAACCACACCTATACGGCAGCTTCGCCCCCGCATAGGCAAGACCGTTGTGTGCAATTCTGAATTACAGACCATCCCAAAGATGAGAATAGAAAATAGACGCGTTGTTTCCCGACACAAAACCAATAAAACCATAGTAGAAGACGACAAGGATGGTTTAATCCTTACTGATTCTAATCTAAATTTGATTGAAAAGCTTGGGTTTAATGACTTCCAACTATTGGACTTTTCACCAAATGGGAATATAATTCTCCTGAAATCCAAAGAATGGTTGACAATAAGAAATGCAAATAAGACAGTTCTTACGGCTTTCGATATTTCGAGCAATAGACAGCTTTTTTCTACTGAAATATTTTAGCTTATAGAGGTTTATTTGACCAAACATCTAATTATTTTTTACTAGAATATTATAGCGGCTTATGTTCTATCAATATAAATAATGGAGAAGTTCTTTTTAGAAAAGACAAAATTGACAAAAACCTCTATAATGCTGATTTACATTTAGCGAGTAATATTATTTACATTCCAACTAATAAAAAATCTCTACTCACCTTTGATTTTGGCGAACACAAACTAAATGAATTAAAACTTGAAAAAACAGGAAGGACTACTTGGGTTAAGTTCAATAACTTGCAGACACATTTATTAGTAAGCGACAAGGCAAACTCATTGCATTGTTTTGAGCATAACTCTTTTGAGAATCCAGTCTGGACCATAAACTTTTCTAAATATAAGCCAGATGATAGAATATGGACTTACCAAATATTAACCACTGAATCCAACCTAGGATGTATACACGGATTCACACCACAAGGCAATCAAAATGGTCATGCTGGAGGAACCTTATTCATTTTCAACATCGAAAATGGAGAAGTTATTGACTGTTTTGACTATTCAAGAATAAAAGAGAAAATAATTACAGATTACAAAATAGATGAAATACTTATAGACGACTTAACTTCATTTTCCCTAACCCATAGAACTATTAAACAGACACCTATATCAGAATTATAAAAAAGAACAACACACAACATTTTGCATAAGCCATGCCACGGCCGACGGCCTTGCACGCCTCATGCACGAGTCCGTTAGCGGCAATTTTGACAAAACAGGCAAAACTAACCGCTAAATAATAATCAAAACTAAACAGAATATTAAAAAATGACTTATAAATATTTGTCATTCAGTATAGCCATAACATTCATTTCTTTTATTGTTGGAATGACTATCAATGCAATTTTGAAAAAAACAGAAGTTTACAACAATCGATTATCTAACTTAAATTTTGTAAAGAGTGAAAAGTTGAACGCAGGGATGGGGGTTAACATTGTTAAATGGATTGTTAAAAATACGCCATTTAAATACTTCAATCAAAAACTTAAACTCAGAAATAAAATTGAAAAGTCTGACTTGCTTAAACTGCGTAAAGAAATGACAAGTTCTGAGATTGACCATTTAATAGGGTTTGCTTTTGTAACATTTTTTGCTTTGGTGAAATTTTACAAAACTGAATGGCTTTTTGGTTTGATAATTATAATAGTGAATATATTGATGAATTTATATCCGTCTTTATTGCAACAGCAGAATAAAAGACGAATTGACAAATTGATAATAAAACTGTAGTTAACATTGGTTTGGCAATATGGCAGCAGAAGTGCTGCTATGGAACAATAGTAATTCTATTAAACTTTTGTGTTAAAGTTAAATATTTGTTTATAAAAATCCACCATTGCACCAAGCTGCGAACCGTTGAACAATTTATTACAGCGATAATGCAGCGTTTAAATTATTACGCAGTAGTAAAAAACATAGAGCAGCAATTATTTATATAAATATAAATTGCAAAAATATTGAGGAGCAACAGAAACGATAATAGTAAAGCAAACAAGGTAACAAGTACATTGTTTATAATTTATTTGATTGCCTTATGTTGGATTATTATATTAAAGTTAGGTGTGCAATTTTCCTATATGAATGATAGGAGCGTAAACTTAAATCCGTTTAGTGAACCTTTAATATTTAATGGCGAATTTATTATGAATGTCGTGATTTTTGTGCCGCTTGGTATATATACAGGGGTTTTGTTTACGAGTTGGACCTTTGGAAAAAAGCTTTTCTTTTATTTCTGTATTAGTTTACTGTTAGAAGTACTACAGTTTATTTTAAAGATTGGCGCTTTTGATGTCGCTGATATTATTGCAAACACTTCGGGTGGAATACTTGGGCTAATCCTATTGAAAGCGATTGAAGCAATATTTAAAAGTAATATTAAGGCACAAAAAATCGTAAACCTAATCTCTGCCATAGCAACTGTCGTTATACTTTCATTATTGGTATTACTAAAGATGGACATGTTGCCCATAAGATATAAATAACAAGGAACTTCAGGTGTCGCAAGCAATATTTTTTGTGACAAGAAAAACATGAAAGATGAAATTGATTGCCACCACTGCAGGCTAACACAATGTATATCAAAACCTGCTATGCCGCGGGTTTGGCATACATACAGCTTGTTAAATGAAATAAATATATTTCATTACTAAAGTTAATAATCAGATTGGTTAAAAAGTCCAAATTTGATTAATATATAATCAGTTACAAAAGCAAGTAATACCACCCGCCGGTAAAAGTTTTAAAGCCAATCAGTCCTTTGTCGCGGGCATACAATACATCTGATAGCACCAAAGTGCCCGGTATCGGGTTGCCGAAAACCTGTAAAGTTTGGGCGTATGTTTGTCCGTTTAACGCCTTGCTTTTGGTGTAAGTATCGCGCCAGGCGTGGGTAATGTATAATTCTGAAACGGTATTGAATTTAGCCGCTAAGCCGGTTTGTTTTGTTTGATAGTTATAAGCTTTCAGGTTTAATACTATCTCGTGACTTAAAGAAATAACCAGCCGGAAACTTTCGTCGGTAGGGGAGGTAAAAATTACTTCGCGGGTTTGTACCTGGTAAGTACCGCAAGCCTGGTCGGTGGCTTGCTGGTAATAGTTTTTTAAGGTCGCTGAAATAATAATAGTATCCTTATTTTCACCAAGGAATTTAATTTCCTGGCTGCTGGCATAAGGTATCCAGGCTTTCGCCAAGGTTAGCTCTAAAGGTAAATCGGCGTTGCGGCAGCAACCAGCCAAAAGCAAAATAAAAGGTAAAAAATACCAGAAAATGGTGTTACGGGAGCGAAGCAATGGAAATAAATTTAAATTACTGTTTTTTTCGGGTAGCTTTGCGTTTTTATTTACAGCCGCTGCCATCTTAAACCCACCGGGCTACCGATAAAAGCGGCCTAAATTTAACGGTATAATTTTTAACGCAGGTTTAAAATAAGTTAAGTATTTCGGCAAAATTAAGCTACGTGCCCTTAAAAGGTTAGAAATACAACCTTTACCCAGTAAAGCGGCACCGCCTAAAATGGCCTTTAAACATAATATATATGGCTTTAGAAAAAGTAAGATCAACTACGGTATTGGGCGTTTACCACAACGGCGAAGTAGCGCTGGGAGCCGACGGACAAGCCAGTATGGGTAATACCATTGCCAAAAGTAACGTAAAAAAAATCCGGAAATTACAAGATGGTAAAATTGTAACCGGGTTTGCGGGCTCCACCGCCGATGCCTTTACCTTGCTGGAACGTTTTGAAGAAAAACTAAATGCCTACGGCAATAACATGAAACGTGCCGCCATAGAATTAGCCAAAGACTGGCGCAAGGACCGCTACCTGCATAAGCTGGAAGCCATGATGATTGTTGCCAATAAAAATGAACTCTTAATTATTTCCGGTACCGGCGATGTGCTGGAGCCCGATATGGGAATAGCCGCGATTGGCTCCGGCAGTATGTTTGCGCAAGCCGCTGCCACCGCCCTAAAAAAACACGCCCCCCATTTATCGGCCGAAGAAATGGTGCGCGAAGGCTTAAACATTGCCGCCGATATTTGCGTTTTTACAAACCATAATTTAATTGTAGAAAAACCAGGGTAGGTAAGATATTACGCTCTTTTTGAATTATAAATACCATTTTTAAGTTTAAACAATGCTGGTATTTAATATTAGAACAAAGGTTTTAAAGCCCATTTTTCTAGATAATAATTACCAGCAAATTTTTAAATCAGTAATAAATTATTTCTGAATTAATTTTAAAACCGCTAAAAACAGAAATGCAGGTAACACAATTTTTAAAACATCACTACCGTCATTTTAACGCTGCCGCCCTGATAGATGCAGCCGAAGGATATAAAACCCATTTAGCTAACGGCAACAAAATGCTGGTTACGTTGGCCGGCGCCATGTCTACGGCCGAGTTGGGTATAATATTGGCCGAAATGATCCGGCAGGATAAAATACACGCTATTAGCTGTACCGGGGCTAACCTGGAAGAAGATATTTTTAACCTGGTAGCGCACGATTTTTACGAGCGTATACCGCATTACCGCGATTTAACGGCCCAGGACGAAGAAGACCTGCTAAACCGCCACATGAACCGCGTAACCGATACCTGTATTCCGGAAATGGAAGCCATGCGGCGCCTGGAAAACACCGTGCTTAAGTTCTGGGAAAAAGCCGATCAGGAAGGTAAAGCTTACTTCCCGCACGAGTTCTTTTACCAGATTTTATTATCCGGCGAGTTGGAGCAATATTACCAGATAGACCCGAAAAACAGCTGGATGCTGGAAGCAGCGAAAAAGAACCTGCCTATTTTTGTACCGGGCTGGGAAGACTCTACCTTGGGTAATATTTATGCCGGACACGTAATTAGCGGCGATATTAAAAATGTACATACCATGAAAACCGGTATCCAGTACATGATGGAGCTGGCCGATTGGTATACCCAAACCGCAAAAGAAGAATCAACAATAGGTTTCTTCCAGATTGGCGGCGGTATTGCCGGCGATTTTCCGATTTGCGTGGTACCTATGCTGCACCAGGATTTGCAACGTACCGGCGTGCCGTTGTGGGGATATTTTGCCCAGATTTCGGATTCTACTACCAGCTACGGTTCTTACTCCGGTGCGGTACCCAATGAAAAAATTACCTGGGGTAAATTAGGCAAAGACACGCCTAAGTATATTATTGAATCGGACGCCACTATTGTAGCGCCGCTGATTTTTGCAATAGTTTTAGATATGTAATCTGATTCTTGCTTAGAGCAAAATATTGAATTTATATAGAAGGCCTCTTTATTTTAAATAAAGGGGTCTTTTTTTGTTTACGCCTAATTAAAAATAATCATGAATATAGTTTCTACTCTATAGAGAGTAAGCCAGCAGTTTTATAATGCTGGTTAGTATTATTCGATATTTTAACATCAGGTAATTTTAACCATAGAATAAAAAAGAAGGGTAAAGAACAAAGAAAGTATAAAATATATTCAATAATTAATATATTTGGATTTTATTTTTTAAATCATAAATATTTTGTTTAAACCATTATCTTTTTTTGCCTTATTCCTATTAATCAACTTTCATGTATCGGCTCAGAGCAATTTTATGAAAGGCTATTATGTAACTAACCAAAACGACTCGGTGGTTACTTATATTAACAACAAAGATTGGGATACCAACCCGAATATTATTCAGGTAAAAAGCAATATAGCCGATAAAGAATTTCGAACGTTTACTCCCATTACCATTAAAAGCTTTGGGTTTACGGGCGGTGAACAGTATGTAAGTGCCATTGTAAATATCGATAAATCGCCTACCCAGCTAAACTATATGGCTGTGGGCAGCAAACCCGTGGTTATTACCGATACCTTGTTTTTACGCGTTTTGGTAAGCGGTCCGGTAAACTTGTTTTATTATAAAGACGAAAACGCCAAAGAGCACTTTTACTTTCAGGAGAAAGCAGCCCAACCCCAGGAACTTATTCTGCGCAAATATTTAGTAGAAGCAAACGGAAATAAAAGTATAGCCACTTCCGAAATTTACAAAGGTCAGCTAAATAATTTGTTTGCCAGTTGCCCCGAGGTAAAAGCAAAAATTAACCGGATTGATTTTAAGCCGGCGAGTTTAATAAATATCATTCAGCAATATAATAACTGCCAAGGCGCTACTACCACAGATAAAGTAACAGAAAAGAAACCGTCTAGTTCTAAGTTTGGGCTAATAGCGGGCGCCACCCAGTCTAATATTAAATTATCAAATCGTACCGACCTCTTTGAGGATTTAGCCGGAATAGATTTTAAATCTTCAACCAGTTATGCAGTGGGGCTAACTTATACTTTTGTGTTTCCCCGCAATCGCCAGCAATGGTCAATTTATAATGAATTAGTGTATAAACCTTATTCTCTCCGGGGCAGCTACCAAGAGGTAACAACTGCAAACTATTATACCAACTTTAATTACAAGTTAGGTTTTGGTTATGTAGGTTTAGGTAACATGCTGCGTTACCAATTCCCTTTGCAAAAAATTAAGCCTTTCGTTAATGTTGGTTTAGCTAATAATCTGGTTATACATGCCGAAAATGAGTTAGAAACCCAAAGAACATTGAATGGAGTTACTACAGTTAAACAGCAGTCTGCTTTAAAATCTTACCGCAAGCACGAACAAGCTTTGTTGGCGGGAGTGGGGTTAGCTACAACTAAAGTTTCGGCTGAAATAAGGATAGAAAGCGGTACTGGCTTCTCCGATTACCGCGATCTAAAAACCAGCAAGAATATGATAAGCTTTTTAGTTGGGTTTCTCTTTAATTAAAAGTTAAGGCAAATAAAATTTGGGAGGCAGCTGTGTGGGCAGGCCAAATTGAAAAAAGCGGCTGCTTTACAGTAGCCGCTTTTTTTGCCTTTTGCTTCTAAATTTAAACAACCTTTAAGTTATTATACTACTTGAAATAGAATATGAAGCTTCCTGCACAAAGTTTTTGCCGGTTTTACTTTCCCGGAATATACTAAGGTTGTCTACTTTAATTTCCCAGTCGAAACTATAATGGGCCAGGTACCGGATCATCGGTGTCATCATATCCAGGGTAGTATCGCCGAGGGCCAGCGAAATGTGCGGCAACCAACGTTTGGGCTTAGAAAAAGGCCCGGTAGCAATACTTAGTTTGCTAATGTCGCGGTATAACTTGGCATGAAACCGGTTTAAGGCCGGCGTACGTAACACCGGAATATAGACCACCGGGTGCTCGCCCGGAAATATTCCAATACCTGTAGTATAGATATAAAATTCTTTTCCGTTAAAGCAGGTTTTTTCTAAATATTGCTTTAGCAGCTCCGAATCTAAAGCTTCGGTTATCAGGTAAGTAATATGGGGCAGGGGGGTGGCCTGCACTTGCTTTACCCCAAATTCCCTTTCAAAATCGTAAATAATGGTGTTAACAAGTTCTGAATGAGTGGGATCTAAAAGTGAGGTGATTGCGAGCATAATAAACCTTAGCCAGAGCCGGAGTAAGCCCCGAAACTATTTACGTAAGTCCCCAAAATAGTTGTGTTCAGATAATTTTTTACCTTACCGGATTAAATGCTCCATGTTAGGTAAACGAACTAAAAGACCTGCATAATTCGTTGGGATTAATTACCTTTGCGGCTTAATACCAGAATTTTCCATGATTTCTATTAATAACCTGAGCTTTCATTTTGGCAGTCGTACCCTTTACGAAGACGCCAATTTACACATAAAACCTAAAGATAAAATTGGCCTGATTGGCCTGAACGGTACCGGAAAATCTACCTTATTGCGGGTGCTGGTAGGCGAGTACAAACCCGATAGTGGTGCCATCCAGATGAGCCGCGAAACAACGTTGGGTTTCCTGAACCAGGATTTATTATCGTACGATACCCACGAAAGTATTTTATCGGTGGCTATGCAGGCTTTTGCCGAAGCTCTGGAACTGCAGAAGAAAATAGAAGAAGTTCTGGTAGAGTTTGAAACCGATTACCGCGATGAATTGGTAGATAAACTGGCCAAACTGCAGGAACAATTTGAAGCCCTGGACGGCTATAATATTCAGGCCAAAGCCGAAGAAATATTGGAAGGTTTAGGCTTTACGACCGAAGAATTGCAACGACCCCTGAAAACTTTTTCGGGTGGCTGGCGCATGCGGGTAATGCTGGCTAAAATATTATTGCAGAAACCATCTTTATTATTGCTCGATGAGCCGACCAACCACTTAGACCTACCCTCTATTAAATGGCTGGAAACTTACCTGGAAGGGTACGAAGGCGCGGTAATAATTGTATCGCACGACCGTGAATTCCTGGATAAAACCACCAACATGACGGTAGAAGTGGCGCAGCAGAAACTAAACGTGTATGCCGGTAATTACAGCTTTTACTTAGAAGAAAAAGAACTCCGCAACGAAATACAAAAAGGCGCTTACGAAAACCAGCAGGCCCATATCAGGCAAACTGAGCGGTTTATTGAGCGGTTTAAAGCCAAAGCCACCAAAGCGAAACAAGCGCAATCGCGCATGAAAGCCCTGGAGCGCATGGACCGAATTGAAGATGTTGCGTCTGATGCTCCTAAGGTAAATTTTAAATTTCAGTTTACTATTCAGCCTGGCCGCCATATTCTGCGCCTCGAGCACACTAGCAAACGCTACGGCGATAAAATTATATTCCGGGACACCAACGTAAATATTGAAAGAGGCGATAAAATTGCTTTAATCGGGGCCAACGGTAAAGGTAAATCTACCCTCATGCGCATTATTGCGGGTACCGAACACATAGAGGGTAAACGCCAGCTGGGCCACAATGTAATTATGGCTTTTTACGCGCAACACCAGTTAGAATCGCTGAACGTTGAGAACGAGATTTTGCAGGAACTTACCGAAGCGGGCAGCAAGCGCAACGAAATGGAACTGCGTACCATTTTAGGTTCTTTTTTGTTTACCGGCGACCAGGTATTTAAAAAAATAAAAGTTTTGTCCGGCGGCGAGAAATCGCGGGTAGCTTTAGCCAAAACGTTAATTTCCGAAGCTAACTTTTTATTGTTAGATGAGCCTACGAACCACCTGGATATGCAATCGGTTAATATTCTTATTCAGGCGCTGGAGCAATACGAAGGTACTTTTGTGGTAATCTCCCACGACCGCTATTTTGTAGAAAACGTGGCAAATAAAATCTGGTACATCGAAGATTATCAGCTAAAAGAATATCCCGGCACTTACCATGAGTACGAATATTTTATGGAGCAACGGGAAAAAGATGCCCGTAAAAACGGCGTTAAGCTTGAAAAACCTGCTCCCAAAACGGTGGTAGAAGAAAAGCCTAAAGTAAACCAGAACCAGAATGGCAACCTGCAAACCGATTTAAAACGCCTGAACCAGCAGCTGAAACAAGTAGAGCAGGAAGTACAGGCTTTAGAAGGAGAACTGGCCGGCTACGAAAAAGAACTGGCCGACCCCAAGGTGTATGGCAATGTAGCTACACTGAAAGACATTACCTTAAAATTTGAAGCAGCCAAAAAGGCTTTAGATGCTAAAAACGGGCAATGGGAAACCGTTGTAGAATCGATTGACCAATTGGAAGCGCAAATAAAATCTGTTTAAAGGAAATTAATATTTTGGGAACCCGATTACCTGATATATGTAAATGGCTGGTAAGCCTACTCTTTTTGATAGCGATACCGGGCTGTGTACCTATATCGCAGCAAACTTCTGATGCCAATAATACCGGTACGCCCGAATATTACGCTGAAACCCAATTGCGGTACGAGGATTACGTTTATGATCCTAATGTAAAAACCGTACAGTTTTATGTGCAGAGCGGTCATCCCGAAGAAGTGCTTACGCCCCCGGTTATACCGTTATCGCAGGAACAACGCCTTGTGCTTACGTTTGACCAATTAAATGTGCCGCAACAGCGCTTTGTAGTTAAACTTATTTATTGCAACGCCGACTGGACAGAAGCCCGCATAACACCCATGCAGTACATGCAGGATTTTAATGAGTTTTATATTACCGATATTTCGCCGGCCTTTAACACCAAGGTAAAGTTTTTCCATTACCGGTTTACGGTGCCACCCGTAAAATTAAGTGGTAATTATTTATTAGTGGTAAGCACCCAAAACGGCACCAATGTTTTATCGCGGCGCTTGCTCGTATACGAACAACGGGTAAATGTAGGTGCGCGGCCGGCTTTACCTACCGGCGTTAAAGAGCGCCTGACTAATCAGCAGATAGATTTTACAGTATTTTATAACCAGTATCCGCTGGTAAACCCAGCACAGGAAGTAAAAGTTGTTTTGCGCCAGAACCACCGCTGGGACAATGCCCGCACTAACCTGCGTCCGGTTTTTGTGCGCGATACCGAACGCAAACTGGAGTTCACGTATTTTAATTTCGAAAATAATTTTGCCGGGTTAAACGAATACCGTTTTTTTGATACCCGCAGCATGCGTTCTTTAGGAGCAAATGTTGCCACCGCTAACCGTGAAGTAATACCCGAAGAAATATTGTTGGTAGGCGATAAAAGCCGGGCGCAAGAAGCGTTTAGTTCCCAGATAGATATTGATGGCAAATATTTAATTGGTAACCGGGAGTACGGCAATGGGCCCCTAAACGGCGATTATTATTGGGTAACCTTTAACTTGCAGGCGCCGCAACCGGCCCCCGGCAACGTGTATATTTTTGGTGCACTCTCAGATTGGCGTTTAACAAAAGCCAACCAACTGGTTTACGATGCCGAGAACCAGCGTTATACCGGCCGCATACTACTTAAACAAGGTTATTACAATTATAGTTATGCAGTGCAAACCGGCACCGGTTCTGCTGCTTACCCCAACGAAGCTTTTTTTGAAGGTAGTTATAACTTAACCCAAAACCAGTACGAAGTTTTGGTGTATTACCGCCCACCGGGTGCCCGCACCGATTTGTTAATCGGCTACCAACCGGTTAATTTCAACGGTCGGTAATAAAAAGGGGCAATATTTTAAAGCCAGGTTAATTATTTCTGGTTTTCTGGATAGGAATATTTGGTTTAAAGATTGGTCTATTATCAAACTGTAACAGAACCATATCAGATTAAGATGTTATTGTAGCTTAATTTTAACTTTATATTTACCCGCTTTAAAATAGTATTGCCCATTTATTTCCTAAACCATACAGGTAAATAATTTCTTAGCGCAGTTAGCTCATGCACCAGTTGTTTAACAAAAAGAATATTTGGTTATACCTGCTGGTGTTTACCAGCTTCATTATGCTTTTGGGGGAGGTTATAAATGAGCGATTTTACATGCACGATTTAGAAGTGTATTATAAAACTGCTTACCGGCTGGTAAATGGGCAGGAGCTGTACCGCATTAAAGCAGATGGCCATTATATTTTTAAGTACTCTCCCACAAGTGCCGTTTATTTTGTGCCGTTGCTGTTACTGCCGTACGGAGGTGCCAGTACCCTCTACTGGTTTTTTTTAACCTTTTTGGTTTGCGCTTTTTTGAATACTTTTTACAACCTTACGGCTCACACCCCCATCAACCAAAACCCAATCCGGCATAAAAATATAGTTTTGCTGTTAACCTTTTTAACAGTAGTTACCCATTTTCACCGTGAGTTGCATCTGGGTCAGGTAAACTTGTTACTGGTAGGCTTGTTTGTATTTACCCTACAAAATTTATTTTTAAAGAATTACAAAATTGCCGGTTTATTATTGGCCGTAAGTTTATTTCTGAAGCCATTTGGATTAATTTTTTTGCCTTACCTGGTAGTAAAGACAGAATTCCGGGCACTGCTGTACACCAGTTTATTTGTAGTTATTCTGGGCTTATTTCCTTTATTTTTTTATCCCGGTCTGGTAGCCTTTAAACAATTATATGTAAGTTGGTTTCAGGAGTTGGCCATTGAAATGGCCGCCAAGCAAAGCCTGCTCAAAGAAGGAAATCATACTATTTTTTCGGTTATGGGCCGGTATACGCCGCTCCGGTATATGCTGGGAAATGCTGCTGTAAGTAAAATATATCAGTTAATTGTGCTGGGGCTGATTGGCGGAGCCTTTTTGTTCTTTATACAGAAAGGGCGGTACTTAAAGCAAGCCTTGGTGGCCGAAGGTGCTGTTTTGATTTGCTTCATTCCGCTTTTTGCCTTTACCAGCATGAATGCCTTTATCTTTGCGGTACCTTGTATTATTTACCTGTTGTACCACGGCCCATATTTAGCCTTAACCGCAAAAATATTTCTAACGGTAGGCTGTATTTTAATTGGCGGTAATAATTATGATTTGGTAGGCCGCCGGATGTTTAACCTTCTGGAAGCAAACTCTGTTTATACTTTGGGAGCCTTAATTCTATTAGGACTAATGTTTTACCTGCGGTTTAAAAAGGCAAATACTGCCGCGCTGCTAACCACCAATCCAGTACTGCAAACGGGTACAACTTGCCGCAATTCATAAATTCAGGTAAAAAATTAGGTATAAATAAAACGGGTTAAACCAGCTGATTTCTGTCGCTAATCTTTAGCAATACAGCTAATCAGGCTGTTTTAACCCGCTCTAATTTTTATTTATTATTCTATAATCTTACACATTAAACCGGAAGTGCATAATGTCGCCGTCTTGCACCACGTATTCTTTACCTTCTACGGCCATTTTACCAGCTTCTTTAATTTTGGCTTCGGTTTTAAATTCCTGATAATCGGGGAGTTTAATTACTTCGGCCCGGATAAAACCTTTTTCAAAATCGGAGTGTATTACGCCGGCCGCTTGTGGTGCTTTCCAACCTTTCTGAATGGTCCAGGCGCGTACTTCTTTTACGCCGGCGGTAAAGTAAGTAATCAGGTTTAATAAAGAATAAGAAGCTTTAATTAACTGATTCAAACCCGATTCTGTTAAGCCATATTCTGCCAGAAACATTTCTTTTTCTTCGGGTTCGGTTAACTCGGCAATCTGGGCTTCAATAGCTGCTGATATTACCACCACCTGGGCATTTTCGTCTTTAACGTGTTCCTGTAAAGCTTTTACAAATTCATTACCGGTGTTTATAGCGCCTTCGTCTACGTTGGCTACGTAAATTACCGGTTTTAAAGTAAGTAACTGCAAATCGGCTACGGCTTCCAGGTCTTCTTCGGTAGCTTGCAAGGAGCGGGCGTTTTTGCCGCTTTCCAGGTGTTGTTTAAAGCTTTGCAGCGCCGCAAATTCTTTTTTGGCTTTGGCGTCGCCCGATTTAGCGGTGCGTTCTACTTTCGCTATTTTCTTATCAATCGATTCTAAATCTTTCAGCTGAAGTTCCGTATCGATTACATCTTTGTCGAAAACCGGATCTACGCCACCAGCCACGTGCACAATATTAGGGTCATCAAAACAGCGTACCACATGGATAATGGCATCTACTTCCCGGATATTGGCCAAAAATTTATTGCCTAAGCCTTCGCCTTTGCTAGCGCCTTTTACCAAACCGGCAATATCTACAAATTCAATAATGGTAGGCAGTACCCGCTCGGGGTGTACCAGCTCTTCCAGAATTTGCAGCCGCTCGTCGGGTACGGTTACCACGCCCACATTGGGCTCAATGGTACAAAACGGGTAATTAGCCGATTCGGCTTTAGCACTGGATATAGCATTAAACAAAGTTGATTTGCCGACGTTGGGTAAACCTACAATTCCGCAGCGAAGTCCCATGAAAATATATCTGGTTAAGGTGTTATCTAAAATTGGGTGCAAATATACGCACAATTTTGTTGGGATTCGCGCTACCGGTAAATTAGACTGGAGTAAGGGGGTAAACCCACAGAGTTTTAAAGCAACCGGCAGAGACTATTATGTAAGAGAAGGGGGAACAAGAGGGGTAAAAACAAAAAAAGCCCATGTTAACCATGAGCCTACAAAAAATCAGGAAAAGTAGCGGATCAGGCTATTCCCATTTCAATTCATCGTCTAAAGTAGCTGGTTCCTGGGCTTGCTTTTCCAGTTCGGCCAGCACATCTTCGGTTAACAACTCAGATTTTACGTGGTCGATGGTACTTTGCAGTGCTTCAACAAATTTAGCGAAATCTTCTTTGTAAAGGAAAATTTTGTGCTTCTCGTAAGAATACGTTTCGTCTTTAAATTTTCGTTTACTTTCCGTAATCGTCAGGTAGTAATCATTTGATCGTGTAGACTTTACATCAAAGAAATACGTCCTTTTCCCAGCTCTTATTCTTTGCGAATAAATTTCAGCTTTTTCGTTGTTCTCTTCCACTTTTTATTAGTTTACTTTGTTTTGTGTAAGGCTAAAGTAATGGTTTTGGATGATTTATAAAAATTTTTGTAATTAATTTTCCGTTAGCACGTAAATAACTCCTTGTTCTGTAGTTTACTTCCAAAACTTCTAAACCATATATAAGACAAATATAATATTTTAATTTGTTTAAAAAATTGTTCTGCCAATTATTTATGCTGGTATTTTTAATTAGCTATAAGGCTAAAATTAATTAAATTACAAACCTGTTTCGTGTTTTATAAAGGAAGTACCGTTGTATTTGTTGGGGGCTTTCCTCAGAAAAGAAAAGCATATTGCGCTAAACTAAATTACGGATGGTGATAATAGCCACTTATGGCAGCGGAACAACTCTTTTAATTTAATACACAACAAGTTCTATTATTTAAATTTTGTTAACCCATGAAACAAACCATTATTGATATAGCCGCCGTACGGAAATTTGAGAACATGGAATTTTTGGCGAAGCAATTGGTTGAAGGTTTTATTACGGGTTTGCACCAATCGCCGTACCATGGTTTTTCGGTGGAGTTCTCGGAGCACCGGTTGTACAATAGCGGCGAAAGTACCCGGCACATCGATTGGAAAGTATTTGCTCGTACCGATAAGTTGTTTGTAAAAAGGTACGAAGAGGAAACCAACCTGCGCTGCCATATTTTATTGGATATTTCGCCGTCGATGTTTTATCCGGTTGATAATTATGGTAAAATAACCTTTAGCGCTTTGTGTGCAGCGGCTATAGCCAATATGCTGCAGCGCCAGCGCGATGCCGTAGGTTTGGTAACTTTTTCAGATAAAGTAGAAGCGCAAACCCCGGTCCGGTCTACGAGTTCGCACGTGCATACGCTTATGCTGCACCTGCAGCAGTTAATTTCTAAACCGTCTTCGGGCCAGGACACCAATGTGCCAGCAGTTATTCACCAGATAGCGCAGCAAATTCAGAAACGATCTTTGGTTATAATTTTTAGCGACATGCTAAGCCGGCAGGAAGATACAACCAGTTTGCTTTCGGCACTGCAGCACCTGAAACACCGCAACCACGAGGTACTTATTTTTCATGTAACCGATAAAACGACCGAAGAAAATTTTGATTTTGCCGAACGGCCCTATGTTTTTGTGGATATTGAAACCGGCGAAGAAATAAAGTTACAACCCTCGCAGGTACGTACCCAATATTTCCAGGCCATGAATGCCTATAAGCAGGAGTTGGCTCTTAAATGCGGCCAATACAAAATCGATTTTATTCCGGTTGATATTAAAGAGCCCTTCGAGAAAGTTTTGACCTCTTACCTGATTAAACGCAGCAAAGTGCGTTAAATTTTAAAATAACAACTTATCGTACCAGGCTTAGCTCTAGAAATAAATAATAAAGTTAAATCTTTATTCATTAGCTTAAAACCAATTAGTAAAAGTTGTATTCTGGCTCAGGTGGTATAAGTAATATTTGAATAAAAATATTGTTAACATAAAATTTATTTAATAATAACAGCTGTTAATAAGAATATTTGTAACAAAATATTATTTTTGCCGAATAGTTACAAATACGATTTTAACATGGCTGCAGATAATTCTCTTTCTTTAAAACCTTTGTTAACCCTACCTGGTGCGGCTAGAGCAATTCCTAAAAAAGTTTACCGGTTAGCCGTTTCTTCTATATTTTTTGTACAAGGTTTAACCTTTGCCAGTTGGGCCTCTCGCATTCCTTCCATTCAGCAAAACCTGGGCTTATCAGAGTCTGGTTTAGGGGCGGTGTTGCTAACCTTGCCGATTGGTTTAATGCTTTCTTTGCCTTTATCCGGGTGGTTAATTACGCGGGCCGGCAGCCGGGGGGTAGTTATTATTGCGGCAATGTTGTACAGTCTGGTCTTAGTTACCTTAGGTTTAGCCGGAACAACCAGCCAGTTGGTGGCTGGGTTGTTTTTATTTGGATTGGCCGGCAACCTGGTTAATATTTCTATCAACACGCAGGCGGTAGGCGTAGAGGCGCTCTATAAAAAATCTATTATGGCTTCGTTTCACGGGGTGTGGAGTTTAGCGGGCTTTTTAGGGGCAGCGTTAGGCACCCTTATGATTGGCACCGGCATATTACCCTTACAGCATTTTATGGCCGTGCTGGTGTTTGCCTGGGTTATTATCGCCGTGAGCGCCCGCTATTTTTTAAAAGACAATCATAGCCAAAAGGCAGACCAACCCCTTTTTGTTAAACCCGACAAGGCCCTGATTAACTTAGGCCTGATTGCTTTTTGTGCCATGATTTGCGAAGGCACCATGTTTGATTGGAGCGGCGTATATTTTAAGAAAGTGGTTATGGCCGAAAAAGCTTGGGTAGGAGCAGGTTATACAGCTTTTATGGGAACCATGGCTTTGAGCCGGTTTTTAGCCGATGGCTTAACCCGACGGATTGGCTTAAGACGCGTTTTGCAGTTAAGCGGCATTTTAACCGCTTCGGGTTTATTAATCGCTGTTTTATTGCCCAATTTAATTACGGCTATTATTGGTTTTTTACTCGTGGGTGCCGGGGTATCGTCGGTGGTGCCATTGGTTTATAGTGCCGCCGGTAAAACTTCGGTTATGTCGCCGGGCATGGCTTTAGCCGCTGTATCGTCTATTGGGTTCCTGGGTTTTTTATTGGGGCCGCCGGTAATTGGTTTAGTAGCCGGAGCCACTAGTTTACAGGTTTCTTTTGCCCTAATTGCCGTAATGGGCCTTTGCATTGCTTTAGTTGCCGGTAAAACCAAAAGTTTAGATTAAAACCTGTTAAGAAGGTAATAAATTTTAAGTTGATAAATGTTTAGGGTTAGTAAGTAAATCTGTTTTATCAGTTAAATAAATTTTTTTGCTTACTTAAATGAGCCGGAACTTACATTGATTAATTTTCGGCTTTTTCTATCAAGCCACAACCATTCAGCTTTAACCGTTATCCAGCGACTGCCATAGGTAGCGGCAGGCAATGGTACGGTACGGACGCCAGGCCTCGGCAATTTTAGTTATTTCTTTCATCAATTCTTTGCCGGTTTGGCTTACCCCATAGTGCTTCTTAATGGCGTTCTGAATACCCAGATCATCAACCGGGAAAACATCGGGGCGGGCTAAGGTAAACATTAAAATCATTTCGGCGGTCCAGCGGCCTACCCCTTTTATTTGGGTCAGGTGTTTAATCAGTGCTTCATCGTTAAATTGGCTGATAACTGCATAATTTAACTGGCCGGCCTGCGCAAATTCTGCCACATTCCGGATGTATTTTAATTTCTGGTACGATAATCCAACGGCCCGGAGTTCTTCGTCGGTTTTAGCTAGTACCAACTTCGGCCAGGCATAGTTATCGGGAAACAGCGCCAGAAAACGCGTCCGGATAACCCGGGCAACTTTGGTTGATAGCTGCTGGCTTATAATGGAACTCAGCAAGCTACTGTAAATATCTTCGTGGGGCTCGTGTACAATGGCATTTCCTTGCTGCACTAAACCGGCCATAATTTTATCCTGGCCTAATACTTCGCGCCACGTGGTTTCAGAACCGGTTAAATCTTCCATTTTATATTAAGATAAAGTATTTATTAAAATTTCTGGAGGCTGTTGGGTAATCTGTGTTAAATAAAATAACATCTTATTACAACAGCAGGTAAATAAATGCCCATCTAAAACCAAGTTGTTTGAATATATATTTACCTCCGGGCAAAATTTAAAGCTTTACACCGGAGGTAAAATAATCATCTAAAACGTTAGTCCTTTTAAAATTTGCGCCGTTTTTTCGACCATTTGGGCGGTAAATTCCAGGTGGGTTACAAACCGGATTTTCTGTGGGCCAAAATCCAGGGCCAGAATATTATTTTCTTTTAGTTTCTGCAGGAAAGCTTCGGTAGATACGGTAGGTACCAGGCTAAAAATAACAATATTGGTATCTACGGGCATTACCTCTTGTACAAAACTGCAACCCGTTAAAATTTGCCCTAAATATCGGGCATTGGCATGATCCTGCGCCAAACGCGCTACGTGGTGGTCGAGGGCGTAAATTCCGGCGGCGGCTAAAAAACCAGCTTGCCGCATACCACCACCAAAAGCTTTTCTGATGCGCCGGGCTTTCCGGATTAATTCTTTACTGCCCAATAACACCGAACCTACCGGCGCACCTAAACCTTTAGATAAACACACCGAAATGGTATTAAAATATTGGCCATAATCCTGTGGCTTTTCGTTGGCGGCAAGCAAGGCATTAAAAATCCGGGCACCATCCAGGTGAAAAGCCAAGTTGTTTTTATGGCATAGCTCGGCAATAGGCGCAATTTCGGCTAGTGTATAATAAGAGCCGCCGCCTTTGTTAGAGGTATTTTCCAGACTAACCAATTTCGTAATAGGGTAATGAATATTGTCGGGCCGAATAGCGGCTTCTACCATATTGGCGGTTATTTTTCCGCGTGGGCCTTGCAGCAAGTATACCGATGCGGCCGAATTAAATGCAATACCACCAACTTCGTACTGGTAAATATGGGCAGTATAATCGCAAATTATTTCGGTTAAAGGTTCGGTTTGGGCTTTAATGGCAATTTGGTTGGTCATGGTGCCCGAAGGGCAAAACAAACCGGCTTCTAAGCCAAACATAGCCGCTGTTTTTTCTTCGAGGGCATTTACGGTTGGGTCTTCCCCAAAAACATCATCTCCCACAGCAGCATCAAACATGTACGCCTGCATAGCAGGAGTGGGGCGCGTAACGGTGTCGCTGCGCAAATCTATAAAGGTCATTTTAATTTCGGTTTGGGTAAAATATTAATCAGCTTTGCAAAGTTATAAACAAAATATGAGGTTAATTATAGCCACAAAGCGTTAGATTTAGCATAAAAGAAATCTAATTGATTGTAAATATTGCGGACAGAGTCTCAACAACAAATATTTTCTTTGAGAATAGGAAATAAAATATTACTTTTGCGTTCCAATTTAAATTTTGAGCAATGGCCGTTACAAGATTAAAAAGAAAACACAGAAAAAATATAGCAAGAGCCAATAACAAGCAACGCATAATTAAGCAATTGCTTTCTACTCCGGTAATTAAGAATGTTGATGCAGAAGAACTGAAAGCTCAGTTTAACCAAAATGCCGGCACAAGTAAGCCTGCGGCTACTGCATCCGAAACTACCAAAGAATCAGGAAGCGGTATTTTAAGCAGTGTTACTGGCGCTATTGTAGAAGCCGCTCAAACTGTGGTTGAAAAAGTAGAAGATGTAGTAGAAGCGGTTAAAGACCGGGTTAGCCCTGATGCCAACGAAGAGAAAGCCGCTGAATAAGGGCTGATTACATTAAGATTAACACCTAAGTTATAGAAGAAGTGTGGCTGCTACAGTCGCACTTTTTGTTTTTTACGCGGTGCGTTTACCTAATTCTACTACCTGCAACTGCTGAATTTTGCCGGCTATTATCTGGAATTTTACGAGCGTGCGGATGTGATGAAACCCGTGCTTACCCGCTGCCCCCGGATTAATGTGCAGCAAAGGCGGTAAGCTTTTATCGGGCATTATTTTTAATATGTGCGAATGCCCCGTGATAAACAAGCCCGGCGGATTAGCTTTTATTTCGGCTCGTATATCGGGGTGGTATTTGCCGGGATAGCCGCCAATGTGGGTCATGAGTACATCTAACCCATTTAGGGTAAACCGTTGTACCTTGGGGTGTATTTGCCGGATTTGCAAATCATCGATATTGCCGTACACGCCCCGCAAAGGAGCCAAAGCCGCTAAACCTTCTGAAACCGCTACAGAGCCAAAATCACCGGCGTGCCATATTTCCTTACAATCAGCTAAATGCCCTATTATCCGGTCATCTAAGTAACTATGGGTGTCAGAAATTAGCCCGATTTTCATTTAAAGGAAAAGTGAACAGTAAGCAGTTAGAGGATGCGTGTTGGATTTAGGCTCGATAGAGTTTTGAACCTCGCAAATCGAGCCTTGGAAATCAGACTTCAATAACGAACAACCAAATTACTTTTTCCAGCTATCGGGCGCTTTCCGCCAGTTACTCAGGGTTTCGAGCATTTCGGTTTTAATATAACCTTGCTCCAGGGCAATGCCCAGCAAATTCTGGTAGTTGCTTAAACAAACCAGTTTAATGCCCGCTTCGTTAAAATTCTGGGTAGCAACCTCAAAACCATAGCTAAATATAGCGGCCATGCCAATTACCTGTCCACCGGCCTCGTTTACGGCTTTGGCGGCTTTAAGCGAACTGCCTCCCGTAGAAATTAAATCTTCTACCAACACCACTTTTTGACCGGGAAGTAGCCGGCCTTCTATTTGATTACCCATGCCATGACTTTTTGGTTCCGGGCGCACGTATAAGTAGGGTAGGTTCAGTAAGTCGGCTACCAAAGCTCCTTGGGAAATACCGGCGGTAGCCACTCCTCCAATGGCCTCAACCTCCGGAAAGTGCGTACGTATTTGTTCGGACAGCGCTTGTTTGATAAAACTTCTGATTTCGGGGTACGAAAGTGTAACCCGGTTGTCGCAGTAAATAGGTGATAACCACCCTGAGCTCCAGGTAAATGGGGCTTCGGGACGGAGTTTTACAGCTTGGGTTTCCAGTAGATAGGCTGCGATCTGCAGCGCAGGTGTAGACTTTTGCATGGGGCGAAGGTACGTAATAATATTTTTGGGTTTTTTATCCGGAGGCATTTTTGTTTCCGATTTATTTTTTTTGATTTGTAATTCTATAAGCGATTTAACTGATGAACGTCTTTATTAATGACATTCCTTTGATCATCAAGAAAGCTGGTGAGAAAGTTTACAAGCACCATTACGATTTAATTCTGGATGAAGGACAGTCATTTACCTCTAAAACCTTGGTGGGCGATGTTTTGATTCGCAATGTGAACGATGCCATTGTAGACCGCATCGTTCGGCTGATGGAGGTGAAGAAGATGAAGAAACTCAATTCCCTTACCCTCATAACCGAAAAAAAGGGGAAGCTGATTCTGCACTTAAAAGACCAGTTTAAAATTGTAAAAGCGGCCGGGGGCTTGGTAGTAAAAGATGGCAAAATCCTGATGATTTACCGTTTGGGCATGTGGGATTTACCAAAGGGCAAACTTAATAAAAAAGAAAAGCCGCTGGATGGCGCTTTGCGCGAGGTAGAAGAAGAATGCAATATTAAGGTACAAGTGGTAGATAAACTGCCTAAAACCTGGCATTCTTACGCCTACAAGGGCAACAAAATCCTGAAGAGAACCAGCTGGTACATTATGGATTGTACCGACCATACCCTGATGAAGCCCCAAGCCGAAGAATTTATTGAGGAAGTTAAATTTATGACGCCCGAAGAAGTAGAAGCTATTTTGCCCCAGGCTTATGCTTCTATTGCTTTTGTGATTCGGTATTATTTACGTGCTGCGAAATCTGGAAAGGTATAAAAGCATCTACGTTGCCGCCGTACGAATGAATTTCGCGGATAATGGTAGAACTGATAGCGGCCAAAGCCGGCGAGGTTATCAGAAATACCGTTTCTAAATCGGGGTTTACGTGGCGGTTGGCCTGGGCAATGGTATTTTCGTATTCAAAGTCGGTGGTGTTGCGCAAGCCCCTTACCAGGTAACGCGCGCCCACGCTGCGGGCAAACTCGGCGGTTAAGCCTTTATAGGCCTGCACCTTTACCGTTTGTTCGTCTTTAAAAATATCTGCAATTATCCCTACCATTTCTTCCACGGGTAAATAACGCTTTTTGGTGCTATTGTTTCCGATGGCAATGATAAACTCATCAAACAATGTAAGGCTGCGCTTCACAATATCAAAATGCCCGTTGGTAAAAGGATCAAAAGAGCCAGGGAAAATAGCAATGCGTTTCATTTAAAGTAATTAGTGGTTGGTAATTAGTTGTTATGTTGCTCTTTTAATGAAGGTGTGCCGGGGTTAAGCTAGGGTAAAAAGTATGGTTAACGAATTCTAATCTTTTTAAGGAGCGGCCACAGAAAAATTAACCCCTATTTTCAGGCTATTCGCAAAAATAAAGACTGTACAGATCCAGGTAATGATGTTCGAAAATATCCTGCAGTTTATAACTGTAAGTAGGGCCGCCCAAGCGGTTGCCAAATTGTACGTGCCGGATATATTTGCGCATTAAAGAAAACAAAGCCGAATCGTGCGAAATATCGCCCCAAATAGTAACCCGATCGGTTTCCGGATTCATTTTATGTTCCTGCATTACAAAAATGAGGTAATACAAAAAATCTTCGGGGGTATGGCACTGGAATAAATTACAAAACTCCAGGTTGTTTTCTTTAAATATTAGCAGGTATAGCGTTTTCTTTTCTACGTAAGCATACAATTTTCTTTGGTCGGTTCTTTCGCCGTAGTGCATTAAACCAGCCAGCAAAACGCTGGTTTGGTGCAGGTACAATACGTTTTTTTGCGGTACCATTTCTTCCCAAACCCGGAGCAAATATTTATCTACCGCAAAAGTATTAACAACCTCTAAATTGGGGTGGTGGTACGTAAAAACATGTTCGTGCTCCGGATCTATATCGCAGTTCAGGCGCAGGTAATGGGCGGCCGCTTCGGGCTCGAACAAGGTGGCCGGTATTAAAGTAAAGTTGTGGTTTTTTACCGCTACTTTAATCTGGCCCCAGTCGGGTTTAAACAAAAACGGATGACTGGAAAAAAACTCCTGGAAAACCTGTGCCGCCTGCATGGGCGTAAAAATGTGGCTTACTTCGTAATCTTCTAAATGAATAAAAATATTGCGGGTAATATCTAAAACGGCCAGCCGCACCTGTTGTTTGCCAAAATTCAGGTAAAGGCCGTACGTTGCTTGTTTCTGCTCGTCGAAAGACTCGTCGGTGATTTTTTGGTTAAGGCGGTAATGGTAGTTTTCCGTTTGCAAAATATCTGATTTATCCGTTTTTAGGTATTCTGGTAAAATAATTAGATTAAAAAGGCTTATAGCTCCTAAAACCACATGCCGACGCAGGGGCAGGTATTAATTACCGTCTGGTTTAATTTATTTTAAAAACCGGTGCTGCGGCATAAACAAATCATCCAGATCAATTAAATCTTTAAAAATCTGGTGTAATTCTTCTTCTTTTTCGCGCCGGAGTTCAGCTAAAGTTTTAAAACTTACTTCTGAGATAATTTGGGCATCGGGCGCTAATTCTGGGTCGGTACCGGTTTTTAAAATACCTCCGGTTTGCTCTACCTCAAAAAATAATTCCAGGGCGTGTAAAGGTGCTTGCAAAAACTCCTGCATAAACAAAAAGCGACCGGGTTTTACAAGTAAGCCGGTTTCTTCGTAAAATTCGCGCACCAGGCAATCCACTACTTTTTCGCCGTATTGTACGCCACCCCCCGGCGGCGAATACAAATTATAAGTTCCGGCAATTTGCTGGTGCTTTACCACCAATATTTTTTTATCTTTTAAAAGGATGCCGCAAACCCTCACCCGTAATTTACCCGAGTAAGGTGGCGGTAAAAGGCTTAAATCGTTTTGGTTTGTATCCAATGTTTTAGCTGCTTAGTTTTACCTTATGATAAAGACCCATAATCCAGATTTTAAGAATACCATCCGGGCAAAACTGGAGCACCAATCTTTTATGAAGCTCATTGGGTTCCAGATCACAAATATAGCAGAAGGAAAGATAGAAGGCGAACTAACTTTAAAACCCGAACACAAACAAGACCAGGGATTGGTACACGGCGGCCTTACCGCCACGCTAGCGGATATTGTAATGGGCTTTGCCGCCGTAAGCCTGGTGCCGCCGGGCTGCCAGGTAGTTACCGCAGAATTAAAAATATCTTACCTGAACCCCGGCCTGGGCGACACCTTGTTTGCCACGGGCTGGGTTTTAAAACAAGGGTGCCAATTGAACTTTTGTGAAGCCGAAATATATTGTAAAATAGGAGCGGAGGAGCCGGTGCGCATTGCCAAAGCTACGGCCACTATGGTTACCATCTATCCGGTTAATAAAAAATAAATAATAGCTACAACCTAATTAAATAAACGCTGGCCAACGTTTAAATTAAAACGTGCCATTCACTCCATGCGACCCGAAGAAGCTTTATTGCAAAATTTTCCTTTTCAGCCCACACCCGACCAGGCGGCGCTGTTTAAAAAATTAGATACTTTTATTTCGAGTAAGAACAACAACCGCGAAATATTTTTGCTCAAAGGTTTTGCCGGTACCGGAAAAACTACGGTAGTCAGGGCTCTGGTAAAAATACTAAACGGCTTTGGCTACAAGTATGTACTTTTAGCACCTACTGGCCGGGCGGCCAAGGTAATGTCGTCGTATACCCGCTTGCCGGCATCTACCATTCACAAAAAAATTTATCGTCAATCGGCCAATGCTTTTTCCGATGGGCTGGTATTTAACCGCCAACCCAACAAACTAGCCGATACGGTTTTTATTGTCGACGAATCGTCGATGATATCAGACGAAAAAGCTTTTGGCGACAGCGGGTTGTTGCAGGATTTAATCCAATATGTTTTCGAAAAGAAGAACAATAAATTAATATTAATTGGCGATACCGCCCAGTTGCCACCGGTTAATCAAACCATTAGTCCGTCTTTAGAAGCCAATTACCTCACCAATAATTTCCGGTGCCACGTGCAGGAACTGGAACTGCGGCAGGTAATGCGCCAGGCCCAGGAATCGGGAATATTAATGAACGCCACCAACTTGCGCGAGCAACTCAGCCAAAAAGAGCCCGCGCTGCAGTTGCGCACCCGCGCATACAAAGATATTTACCGCATGACCGGCGAAAAACTGGAAGACGGCCTGCGCTACGCGTACAACAAATTTGGGATTGAGAATACCACCGTTATTTGCCGATCCAATAAATACGCCAACCTGTATAACCAGCACATCCGGCGGCAAATATTTTTTCACGAAGACGAAATAAGCGTAGGCGATTATTTAATGATTGTCCGGAATAATTATTACTGGGTAGCCAAAGATTCTACGATTGGCTTTATGGCCAACGGCGATTTTGTGGAAGTAACCAAGATTGTGCGCTACGAAGATATGTACGATTTTAGGTTTGCCGATATTATGATCCGGTTTGTGGATTACCCCGACGAACCCGATATGGAAGTAAAAATATTGCTCGATACGTTATACACCGAAGCGCCCGCTTTACCCGCCGATAAAAGTAAAAAACTGTATGAAGAAGTTTTAAAAGATTATTCGGATTTAGGTACCAAGCGCGAACGCCAGCAGCAATTGCGCAAAAACGCGTATTTAAATGCCCTGCAAGTAAAGTTTGCGTATGCTTTAACCTGCCACAAAGCCCAGGGTGGCCAATGGAAAGCTGTATTTGTAGACCATGGTTACCTAAAAGAAGATATGGTAAATACCGAGTTTGCCCGCTGGCTCTATACGGCCGTGACCCGCTCGGCCGAAGAATTGTACTTGTTAAATTTCAATCCGCAATTAATTGTTGATTAATCTACGTTTGGTTCATACATTATGAAACTAAATAGCACTATATTTGTTTTGCCTTTATCTAATAACCCGGATAATATTATGAAAAAATTCTTCTTTCTTGCTTTAAGTTTATCTTTAAGTTTAGGCGCAGCTTCGGCCCAAACGGCTGCTCCGGCACCCGCCGCTAATCAAAAAGTAGTTACCGACGGACCTATTATTTCTTTTACAGAAAACAAACACGATTTTGGCTCTATTAAAGAAGGCGAAATTGTATCGCACACCTTTAAATTTAAAAACACGGGTAACCAGCCGCTGGTAATATCGGAGGTACGGGTAACTTGTGGCTGCACCACGCCCGACTGGACCAAAACCCCGGTAGCACCTGGCCAAACTGGTTTTATTACGGCCCAATTTAATAGCACCGGCAAGCCTGGCCAAAACCACAAAGTAATTACCGTAATTTCTAATTCCGTAACCGGCAATACACCTATTTCTTTTATTGCTGATGTTACGCCGCGCGGTAATGCCACTTCGGCTGCCGAAATCACTCCAGCCAGTAATGCTGCCGCTGTTACGGCAACGGAGCACGCGCAACACAACCATGCGGCAGCTACTCCTGCTCCGGTTAAAAAAGCTAAGAAGTAATACTTGATTTTCTGAAATATTAAAAGAAAGCTCCGCCTGAACAACGGAGCTTTTTTGTTTTACCGGGCTTTAACCATAGGAATAAAATCTTTCTTTGCCTGAAAATGCCGTGGGTAAATAAAACAAATAAAGTAGCTTTGCACCTGTATTTAAAGGCAAACTATGACCAGAGAAGAACTTTTCCGGAATATTCAGGATAAACAATCTTATTTATGCGTGGGCTTGGATACCGATATACAAAAGATTCCGCGCCATTTATTGTCAGAACCAGATCCCGTATTTGCCTTTAACCGCCAGATTATAGATGCCACCGCCGATTATTGCGTAGCCTATAAACCCAATATTGCGTTTTACGAAGCGTTAGGGCCACGCGGCTGGGAAAGCCTGGAAAAAACCTTAACCTACATTCCGGAGAATATTTTTACCATTGCCGATGCCAAACGCGGCGACATTGGTAACACGTCGGCGTTGTACGCCCGTACCTTTTTCGACTATTTACATTTCGATTCGGTTACGGTTGCGCCTTACATGGGAGCCGATTCGGTACAGCCTTTTTTACAACAACCCGGCAAATGGGTAATTTTACTCGCTTTAACTTCTAATCCGGGCAGCCAGGATTTTCAGTTTACCACCTTAGCCAGCGAAAATAACGCATATTTATACGAACAGGTATTACAAAAAAGCCAGGCTTGGGCCACGCCGGAACAATTAATGTTTGTGGTGGGGGCTACCCGCACCGAACAAATAAGCCGGGTACGCGAATTGGCTCCCGAACATTTTTTACTGGTGCCCGGCGTAGGCGCACAAGGCGGTGGCCTGGCCGATATTAGTCGGTTGGGCATGAATAAACAATGCGGCTTACTGGTAAACTCGGCGCGGCAAATTATTTACGCCGGCTCCGGAACCGATTTTGCCACCCAAGCCCGCCACGAAGCCCAGCGACTACAAACCGAAATGGCCGGTTATCTCCAAACGTATTTGCCCGTATAAGTTTATAATCCCGACCTGTATGGGCGAACAACCGGCTTGGAGCACTTTACATGAAAGAAGATTTTCTGTATTATATCTGGCAACAACAATATTTTGATAAAACAGATTTAGTAACCGCCGAACAGGAAATTATTCAGGTATTTAAGACCGGTTTTTTAAACGCCAATGCCGGACCCGATTTTTTAGCGGCACAGCTTAAAATAGGGGCGGTAATCTGGAACGGCAGTGTAGAAATACACGTGAAAGCCTCGGACTGGCTGCGTCACCGCCACCAGCAAGATGTCCGCTACGACCAGGTTATTTTGCACGTAGTTTGGGAAAACGACCAACCTATCACCCGTACCGACGGCAGCGCCATACCCGTAATTGAACTAAAAAACCGTGTAGCCCCAGATTTATTAGCTAAATACCTGCTTCTGGAAAAACAACCAACTGTAATTCCTTGTGCACCCTTTGCGCCCAAGGTGCCCGCTTTAACTAAGCTACAAATGTTAGATAAGGTGCTCCTGGAAAGGCTGGAAACTAAAACCGAGGAGCTTACGGCGCAAATTAAACACCTAAAATACGATTGGGAAGAAGTTACTTACCAGGCATTAGCGGCCAATTACGGATTCAAAATTAACAAAGAACCTTTTGGGCAGCTCAGCCGGATTTTACCTTTTTCGATTTTAAGAAAACACCGGGAGCAACCTGTGGCCCTAGAGGCTTTACTTTTTGGACAGGCAGGTTTTTTAAATGTTGCATCTGCCAACGATGTTTATTTGCAGGACCTGGACCGCGAACATACGTACTTACGGCATAAATATGCTTTAGCCCAACCTTTAACCACCGCCGACTGGAATTTTTTACGGTTGCGGCCGGGCAATTTCCCTACTTTACGCTTAGCCCAATTGGCAGCTTTTTTAAAAAATAAGAGTCATTTATTTTCGCCGCTTCTGCAGTTGCCCGATTACAAAGCTTACATTACATTTCTGCGGGGAGAGCTCAGTCCTTACTGGCAAAAACATTACATGCCCGGGCGCCCGGCAACTCAGGCAAATAAAAATATGGGCCAAGCCAGCTTAGATTTAATTTTAATTAATACGGTAGTGCCGTTGCTGTTTACGTATGCCCGCTACGCCGATAGCCAACCGCTCCGCGACAAAGGCCTGCAATTGCTGGAAGAATTAAAGGCCGAAAAGAATAATATTACCGCTAATTTTGCCGGATTATCTTTCCCAATTAAATCGGCAATGGATTCTCAGGCGCTTTTGCAGTTATTTAACCACTATTGTGTGCCCAGGCGTTGCGCGGCCTGCCGCATTGGGCATTATATTTTAAAAACTAACTCGGCTGTTGCATGACTTTGTTTTACTACCTGGCTAATTTTATTTTTATAGCGGGTTTAAGTTATTGGTTATGGCGGCAGCAAAAGCTAAACCCAATAAAGCAATATTTTTGGCCGGCGCTGTTACTAAAACTCCTAAGCGGGATTTTACTGGGGCTTTATTACGATACCTATTTTGCCGGCGGAGATGCGCGGTTGTTTCAGAGCCAGGCCGATTTGGTAACCGAATATGCCCGCGTGAGCCCCGGTAGTTACCTGCGACTACTTTTTACCCGTAAGTACGAAAGCGAAACCTTGCGCACCAGTATACTATATTTCTGGTACTCTAACTCTTATTTTATGGTTATGGTACTAAGTGCATTAAATTTACTAACCAACGGGCATTATTTTCTCAATGGTTTATACCTGTCGTTATTTAGTTTCTGGGGTTTGTGGCAGCTTAGCAGCACCCTCGTATCTTTAAATCATACCTTTAAAATGCCGGCATTAGTGGCCTTTTTGTTTTTTCCTTCGGTCGTGTTTTGGTCGGCAGGTGTAGGCAAAGAAGCTATTTATTTAGGTAGTTTAGCCTGGTTAGTATCGGCCGTACTCCAGCTACTTTATCATAAAAAGGGTAAAGAGTGGCTACCGGTATTAGCTGTTCTGGTATCCGGCTATATTCTCTGGAAAATAAAATTTTATTTTGCGGCATTGGTTTTTGCTTTGTTGTTTGGATATGCCGGGGTAAAAATATTTACCCGTCGTTATACCTGGTTAAGCCCCACCCGGGCCAGCCTATATTTTATAGGATTGGTTTGTTTAGCCAGTGCCGTATTATTAATAAAGGAAAAAGAGGTAATCAATATCCCTAATTTCTTTTTCCAGTTAAAGAGCAGTTACAATACCTTATCCGAAAGATCGTTGGGGAAACCCATGTTAAGCTTTCCGGATTTGGAACCAACCTGGCTAAGTTTACTGCGGCATGGCCCTTCGGCTGTTATTCAAGCTATTTTACGGCCTTATCCCGGCGAAGGAAACAACCTGTTTTATTATTTGGCTGGCGCCGAGAATTTGCTGGTGATGGTGCTTTTAATTATAACAGGCGTAAATTTGAGTCGTAAATTTAAACTACCGGTAGATATAGCGATTTGGGCTACCCTGATGTATATAGTTATTACAGCTGCCCTGATAGGTTTATTTACACCCAATATTGGTTCTTTGAGCCGGTACAAAACGGTTTTTATGCCTTTTTTAGTTTTTATGTTATTATTATTAAATCATAGCTATTTGGTACGAAGCATTAAAAAATAAGGCCTCGTACTTGATTAAAGCTAAAACGTTAGAAAAAATTATATGCAAAACCCGGTAATAATAGTAGGTGCCCAGCAATTAGGCAAAGCGGCCCTCGATATTTTTATGAGTAATAGTGTAGTGGTTTATTGTTTTCTGGAAGATAATCCAGCCTTGCAACAGCAGGAAGTAAACAATATTGCCGTTATGAGCAGTACCGAAGACCCGGAGTTTTTAAAATTACTGGGTAAAAAGTGCGAAGTATTTGTGGCTTCTGAAGATGCCGCGGCCCGCAAAAGCATGCTTAACCTCCTGAAAGAAGAGTACCAGGTAGTGCCGGTAAATGCCATTCATCAATTTTCTTCGGTATCGGAACACGCCTGGCTGGGGCACGGCATTATGGTTAATGCCGGAGCCATTATTAATGCCAACGCCAAAATTGGCGATAACTGTATTATCCAGGCCCGGGCTGTAATAGATGCCGATACCATACTGGGCGATAATGTGCAGGTAGGGACCGGTGCAATTATTAATGCGGGCGTAACCGTAGACGAAGATGCTTTTATTGGATCGGGTGCGGTAGTAGTAGCGGGTGTTAAAATTGGAAAAAAAGCGCGGGTAGGAGCCGGGGCTGTGGTTATTGCCGATGTACCCGCTAACCAAACTGTTTTTGGTAATCCGGCTAAAAAAGTTTAAAAAGTATACTATTCTAGTATCCAGCTATATATATAACAATTATGAAGGCTTTCATTTGTTTTGTTATACTAAATGTAATTGGGTTTATACCTTCGCTTGGCCAAAGCTTAAGTAAGAAATATATTGATAGCTGGATCATAAAAACCTTCTCAACGCCCAGAATAGATAGTAATACAGTTTATGTTTTGAACGGACATCCGATAGACGCAGATATAATTGAAAATAAGTTAACCAGCTACTCACAGTCTGATCTTATAGTGATTGACTATGTAGATAAAGCTATTTTCAATGAAAATCTCTTTATTTGTACGCCGCCAAGAAGCATTGTTATATTAGCTACAACAGGTAACCAAAAGCGTAAATCTATACACAAGAACTTCGCTAAGGCTAAAAATGAATATAAACAAAGTGAGGCTAACAAGCAAGGTAAAGATAAACAGCCAGTTCTTATAATAAATAGAGAACATATAGAAAGTTTAAAAAGCCAAAAAGTACTTAAAAGATTGAGAAAAGCTGATGTATTAGGGGTGAATATTATTGATAAACCTGTTTCACAGGAATTATATGGTATAAACGGCAAAAACGGGCTTATTATGATTTCCACCAAGTAAAAATGTTTATAGGTAACCAAATTAAACAACAACATCGCCTAATAGCCGCTTGCCCAAACGCCTTTCCCATAAGATAATTTACCCTGGTTTTTAATTATGCTTTAAAACCATTAATTTTGCCGAAAATTAGACACTTAGCCTGAAACTAAGCCCGTTATGAAAGACTACAGCATTTTACTTTATTATCATTACGCCACTATTGCCGATCCGGAAGCTTTCCGGGAAGAGCACCATTTACTTTGCCTGGAATTAAATTTGCTGGGCCGGATTATTGTAGCAGCCGAAGGCTTGAACGGCACCGTTTCGGGCTTGCGCGAAGACTGTGAAAAATACATGACAGCCGTTAAAGCTGATCCGCGTTTTAAAGACATCGACTTTAAGGTAGAACCTTCGGATGTCCATGTATTTACCAAGCTGCACGTGCGGTATAAACCCGAGATTGTACATTCTAGCTTACGGCATATAAATCCGCAGGAAAAAACCGGTATTCACGTATCGCCGGCGGAGTTTAAACAAATGAAAGACCAGGAAGACGTGGTTTTGCTGGATGTGCGCTCGGATTACGAACACACGGTAGGTAAATTCAAAAATGCCCTCACGCTCGATATCGAAAATTTCCGCGACTTTCCGGAGAAAATTGAAGAGCTGGAGAACCTGAAAGATAAAAAGATTTTAACGTATTGTACCGGTGGGGTAAAGTGCGAGAAAGCCAGTGCTTTTTTGCTCGAGAAAGGATTTAAGAATGTTTACCAGTTGCACGGCGGCATTATTAAATACGGTTTAGAAGAAGGCGGCGAAGATTTTGAAGGCAAATGCTACGTATTCGATAACCGGCTGACCGTAGATGTAAACAGAGTTAACCCCAAGGTAATTTCGCGTTGTTATGTTTGCCAGGAGCCCAGCGACCGCATGGTAAACTGTGCCAATTCTACCTGCAATATTCACGTACCCATGTGCGAAAAATGCGGTGCAGAAATGGAAGGGGCTTGCTCCGATACCTGCAAAACCCACCCGGATAAAAGGCCATATAACGGAACCGGGTATTACCAAAAAGAAACCAACGGGTATAATCCTTTTAAAGGGTTATACCGTAAAGAGAAAAAATAAAGCAAAAGAGCATTTAGGGATTACTTAAATGCTCTCTTCTTTTAAACTAAAACCGTACGTAACTTAACCCTAACCCGCAAAGCTATGAGAATTCCGGAATCTGAATTGATATTAAACGCCGATGGCAGTGTGTACCACCTCAATTTACTTCCGGAACATATTTCCGATACCATTATTACTGTCGGCGATCCCGAACGCGTAGCCAAAGTAAGTCAGTATTTCAATGCACTTGAAGTATCGGTGCAGCGCCGGGAATTTATTACCCACACCGGTTACTACAAAGGCAAACGCATTACGGTTATTTCTACCGGAATTGGCACCGATAATTTAGATATTGTTTTAAATGAACTGGATGCCCTGGTAAATATTGATTTGGTTAACCGCACGATAAACGAAGAGAAAATTCCGTTGCACATTATCCGCATTGGTACGTCGGGTACGATCCAAGGTAATATTCCTTTGGGTAGTCATTTGGTTACCGAGTACGCTATTGGTTTAGATTCGCTCATGCAATTTTACCCTTTGGTGCAAACCGGCTACGAAACCACCATTAGCTGTGCTTTACAGGAAGCTTTACGGTTGGGTTACCAGCCATACTGCGTGCGGGGTTCCGATATTTTACGGGAACAATTAGGCTACGATATGGTGCCGGGCCATACAGTTACTTGCCCAGGATTTTATGCCCCGCAGGGCCGCTCTTTACGGCTAGGCTTAAAACAGGAAAACTTAATCGAAGATCTGCAAAAATTTACCGTAGTTGCCGAAAATATTGATGGCTTTATGCTCACCAATTTTGAAATGGAAACGGCTGGTTTGTACGCCCTGGGCCGATTATTGGGTCACGAAGTTATTTCTTTAAATGCCATTGTGGCCAACCGGGCTACTTACCAGTTTCACGAAAACCACGAAATGGTGATTGATGAACTTATTCGCAAAACCCTGGACCGGCTGGCACTAACGGCTTAATTAATTCAGGTGCCTACGTCTTAAAAAAACTCAATGCCATAAACCGAATTAATCGGAATGGAGGCACCGGATTTTAAGATAAGGTAGTTTTGGTCGTGGTCCCAGATGGTGGTTGCTACCCGTTTGGGTTCACCATCGGCCGTTTCAAAAAATATTTCTACTTTGCCGTGGTAACCATTGCCCAACGCGGTTGCCCGCGAAATATCGTGCAATCTTTTTTTGCGGGCCAAAGCATCGCTCAACACATCATCATGACTGAATTTTAGCAAAGGAATTTGTTCTTTCTCAATCACTTCGTAAGTCAGGTTGTCCATTTGTTGTTCATTTTAATGTGATAAAAATCATGTGCGCTTTATATCTTAAATCAAATTTAAAGTGGGTTTAAGCTCTTATAATTATAGCCGGGAAAACTTAATAGTTAAGTAAACCCGGTGCTTACTTATATAACTGGCAACAGACTGTTTTGGTATTTGTTTATTTCTTTTTTCCTGCAGTTTAATATACATAGTATTTTTTAATTATTTAAGTTATACGCATAAAAAAACCGGAAGCTTAAATAAATTGAATTACCCCAATTGCCTGCGTATATTTTACCAAAAACTTAACCAATTTTCTGGTTTTACTTCCTTTAAAATTAAAAGGCAAGCCAAAGCCGGCTACATAATATGGGTTAAATGAACAAAAGTGGGTAAATAATATTCAAGAAGTAATATTTTTCGTATACGCGCATTGGCTTATGGCTTAACCCTCACAACCTGGTATATATATGAAAAAATGGTGGATTCTTGCGAGTTGCTGTTTATTATTTAGCTGCTCCAATTTTCCGAAAGATCCGGAAAAAACATTATCCCAATTAAATCACGGTAAATTAATGGTAGGCTATACTGAAAATCCGCCATGGGTAATAAAAGGGGCTACCGAACCCAGCGGGCTGGAAGTCAATTTAGTAAAAGCTTATGCCCAAACCCAAAATGCGCTAATTATTTGGAATAACGATTCGGAACAGGATCTTTTCGAAAAGCTGGAAAAAAGAGAACTGCACCTGGTTATTGGCGGTTTTAAAAGTAAAAACGCCTGGAGTAAGCATATTTCTTTTACACGGCCTTACCTGCAGACCGGTAAAGACAAACACGTAGTAGCTGTAATTAAAGGCGAAAACGCGTTTGTATTGAGCCTGGAAAAGTTCTTAAACGAACAAAAACATAAACTTAACGGCGGTAAAACTTTATGAAACCAATCAGCAATTTTGAATATCCGGCCGAATTAATGCCCGATTTTAAAAAAGCAAAACGCCTGGAGTGGATTACCATCGCCTATTTAATGTCTACGGTAGTGGTTATGTATTTAACTATGGGCAATTCGCAAGCCATGAAAACAGCTTGGTTCGAAGATTTATTAAGCCTGACACCCTCTGTTTCGTTTTTAATAACAACCCGTTTGTTCTTAAAACAGCCGAATAAAGAATTTCCGTACGGATACCACCGGGTGGTGAGCATTGCTTATTTATGTAGTGCTTTGGCTTTGTTTAGCGTGGGTTTATTTTTAATCATCGACTCCAGCCTTACTTTAATTAAGCAGGATAGGCCCACGATTGGCATGATAGAACTATTTGGCCACAGCTTTTGGCTGGGTTATCTCATGATTGCCGCCTTGCTGTACAGCTCGCTGCCGGCGGTTATTTTGGGCCGCTTAAAATTACCCTTAGCCGAAAAATTGCACGAAAAAAATTTGTATACCGATGCCCAAATGAACAAAGCCGATTGGATGACAGCCTTGGCTGCCATTCTGGGTATAATTGGTATTGGTATGGGATTTTGGTGGGCCGATGCTGTTGCTGCGGCCTTAATTTCGCTGGATATTATTCACGATGGTTATAAAAATTTGCGGCAAGCCGTATTCGACCTAATGAACCAAATTCCTAAAACGGTAAATGATCAGGAAACCGATCCGGTATTAGCCGATATTAAAGATTTTTTGGCGCAAAAAAGTTGGGTACAGGCGGTACAGGTCCGGTTTCGGGAAGAAGGCCATATTTACATGGGCGAGGCGTTTGTAATTCCCACCCAAGAAAATAATTTAGCCCAATTAATAGCCAATGCTACCGAAGAAGTAGTTAAAAAAGATTGGCGCATTCATGAATTGGTAATAATGCCGGTAAAAGAATTACCCGAGCCGGATGCCAATAATTAATATACAAAGAAGCTTAAGTTTTTGGGGCTAAGAGCAGCAATATTTTATGTTAGATAATCATTCAAATATTTTAGCTAACCAAAACGGTTTACGGTAAAATTTTAAAGGAAAAATTTAATATTAGAGGGTAAAATTTAAACCTCATTTTAGTAAACGCACATGCAAGATCCTGAATTAAACGATGAGGAACAAATATTGGTAAACCGGGGCATTTTAGAAGAAATGCTGATTTACATCCGGGAAAGCGAAGTTACCATTGATGCCCACGAAGGGCAGGGCCGGACCTGGGAAGAACTGGTTAAGATTTACGCCTTGCCCGATGTTTACTATAAAATTAAAAACCTGCTGCCTAAATAATCTTTTACTTTGCTTTGTCGGTCGTTGTAAAATAAATTAAATCCGGCGTTTTAAGGTTACAAAGCGGTACATCAGTTCGTTATTGCGCCGGATAATTATAATAACCCGGTAACCATCTTTATAATGCAATATTTTATCTATCTGCGAGATAGTAAGGGCGTGCGCAGCGGCGGTATTAATAAATAATATTTCGTCTTCTACCTGCAAGCCCGCCTCAGCCGCCGGCGAGCCAGGTTCTACTTTACTTATTATATACCGGTTATAATCCTGGCCCACGGCCATTATTTCTATGCCGCACATATCGTGCTCGAAGGGTTCCCGAAAACTATTGTTGGGTTTTAAACTTAAGCTACTCCGGGAATAATCGACGGTAACATGAAACCGCTTGAGAATTTCGTTGCCTAAGTTGCCGTTGCGGCTTATGGTTTTGGTTACTTTGGCAGCTACATCATCGTGGTCCGGAAAAGAAGTTAAAACGTTGTTGAATTTGTATTTGCTTAACTGAAAACCCGATACCCGGCCCAGGTATCCCCTGATGGTGCCACTAAGCCCAGTACCCAATTGCGTACGTAAAGCGGGGGACGGTACTTTAATATTCGGGTGTGAACCTTGTTCGAGCGAAATAGCATGACCAGCACCGGTATCTAAAATTAAGCGGGTTTTAACGGTAATTGAGTCGTTTAGTGTGGTTAAGGCGTACAGGTACGGCTTCTGGTCGTCGAGCTCGAACGGAATCCGGACGCCGTTGCGCTTGCGGTAAACAAAATTTTCGGGCTTGTACAGGGTTAAGGTTAGTTCTGTAAAATTTATTTTTACCACAAAACTGTTAAAAAACTGGTATCCCAAAATGCCATAAATAGGCATTCCCACGTAAGCCGATAAATTAAAAACATCTTCCGACAAAATGGTTAGGCTAAGGTTAGGCGCGGTAACGGCATTTACCTCTACCTTTACATTAGAAACGGTATAAGCCTTTAAATCAAGTTGGTCGCTGCCCGCTCCCATAACTTTAATTTCGCGTTCTTTTTTTAGTTGGAGGGTATTTAAAAGCTCCGGATCCGTTAATATTGCATTACCAACCCCCGTATCTAATACAAAATTATATGGCCCCTGCTCATTCAGGTAAACCGGAATAATAATAAGATTCCGGTGCATCGTAAATTTAAACGTCAGCTTTTCCCGGTCTTGGTTAAAATTAAAATATTGCTGCGCCTGCCCTTTTAAACCGATAAAACAAAAGCACAAGATAAAGGTAAACTGGGCCAAACAGCGTATAGTAGGGGCTAGCCTTCTTTGGGAAAGAAAAAATTTGCTGCCCCTCCGCATAATGGTGTTTTTTAAGAAGCGCTAAATAGGTTGTTTTCTAAGGAGTGAACCTGTACGCCGGATTTCTAAATATACGCTGTACAAGCCATTAAGCCAAATTTTTAAGGAGGCCATCAACCCGTATATTTTACGAAATTGGGGCTACAATTGGAGCTTGATTATTATAAATTAAGGTTGAAACACCCGATAAAGTATTGGCCGCAAAGAATTAGCCTTGGAACTAACAGGAATAAAGATTATACCTGCGCTTCAAATCTTGTTACCGGAAGCCACTGATGATGAGATTACATAAACTGCTTCCATAATTGAGAAGTCTTAAAAACAATCAGCTGATATTTTACTTCAGTTTGGGAAATATTTTGGAGATGCATGCGTAACCAGAAAAATTAAGCAGCCCGATTTTAAATCTGGGCTGCTTAATTATACGGTTACAAAGCAAGTAAGCAGGACATGTCGTTTACAGAAGGCATTTTTTTAATTTTTTAGATAATATTTAGACCTTCAAATAATTTAACCAATCCAGAGGCTTTTTTGGTTTACAAATTCCCGGATGCCTACCGTAGATAATTCCCGGCCGTAGCCCGATTTCTTAATACCGCCAAAAGGGATTTCCGGAGATGATTGCACCATCGCATTGATAAAAACATTACCTGATTCTATTTGCCGGGCCAATTGCTCGCCTTTTTTAATATCGCGGGTAAAAATAGTAGCCCCTAAACCATACCGGTGGTCATTGGCAATTCTAACGGCTTCCTGGGCATCTTCAACCACAAATATTAAAGCTACCGGGCCAAATAATTCTTCTTCGTAAGCGGGCATGCCGGGTTTTATGTTCGTCAGCATCATGGGGTGGAAGTACGCCGAGTTCTGATCCTGCCAGCCGCCTTCTAAATAAATTTGCGCGCCTTTTGCCACCGATTCATCTACTTGTTTCTGAATACTCTCGGCTAAATCGCGCCGGGCCAGGGGGCCGTAATCACAATCGTCGGTGAGCGGATTGCCGGTCTTTTTACTTTCCAGGCTGGCTTTCATGCGTTGCATAAAGTCTTCGGCAATGGGTTTGGCTACAATAAACCGCTTGGCGGCAATACAGCTTTGGCCGGTATTAATCAGTCGGGAATTTACCGCGGTTTCTACAGCCTTTTGGATATCCGCATCTTCTAAAATCAGGAAAGGATCGCTGCCGCCCAGTTCCAGTACCGTTTTTTTAATTTCACGGCCGGCAATCTGCGCTACCGAAGAGCCGGCCCCTTCGCTACCGGTTAGGGTTACCGCTTTAATACGGTCGTCTTTTATTAAATTTTCGGTTTGGTCGGTTGGCATGAGCACAGTGGTAAATACCCCCACCGGGAAACCCGCTTCCCGGAATATTTCTTCTATGGCTAAAGCACATTGGGGCACATTAGAGGCATGTTTTAAAATCCCCACGTTACCGGCCATCAGGGCCGGGGCGGCAAACCGGAAAACTTGCCAATACGGAAAATTCCAAGGCATAATCGCCAGAATGGCGCCCAGAGGTTCATAAGAAACAAAACTTTTTTGGGCCGGAGAATTAATTATTTCGTCTTGCAAAAAGTTTTCTGCGTGTTGCGCATAATATCGGCAAACGCTGGCGCATTTTTTTACTTCCCCCAGCGCCTGTTGTAAAGGTTTGCCCATTTCTAATGTTACCAGCTCGGCATAATGGTGCTGCTTTTTCTCCAGCACGTCGGCACATTTCTGCATCAGTTGAGCCCTTTCGGCAAAGCTGGTATGCCGCCAGTTGGTAAAAGCGGTATCTGCCTGGTGTAAAATATTTTGAAGCTCCGTCGGCGAATGATAATTAAAAGTTTTTAGAACTGTATTATCGGCTGGGTTTATCGATTGAATTGCCATGTATTTTAATATTTATAATTTGCAAAAGCCGGTTATAAAAAAAACTATCCAGTTACCGGCTATTAAGATAAACAAAAAACTTTTTTTCGGGTTTAAGCAGGTAAAGGTTCCAACTGCCTCCTAAATGTTTTAATTATTTCTGTTAATTAATATTTATTTGTCGCCACCAAGTAACATATCCATTACCGAAGAAGAATTGGTGCAGCGCCTGCAACAGCGCGACGAAGCTGCCATGACCATTTTATACGACCGGTATTCGGCCGCGCTTTACGGTATTATATTGCGGATTATAAAATCAGAAGTGCTGGCCGAAGACGTATTGCAGGAGTCTTTTGTTAAAATCTGGACGTCATTCCATCAATACGATCCGGAAAGAGGCCGCTTATTTACCTGGATGGTAAATATTACCCGCAATGCCGCTATCGATAAAATCCGGTCGAAGGAATATCGCGTAAGTTCAAAAATAGATACCATCGATAATAGTCCGGTTAAGCAACTAACTTCTAATTACGAAACAAAGCCGGATAATATTGGGGTCCGGGAAATAGTAGAAAAATTAACGCCGGATCAGAAAAAAATAATTGATATGATGTATTTTGACGGCTATACCCAAAGTGAAGTAGCCGAAGAATTGGCTTTGCCTTTGGGTACAGTAAAAACCCGTACCCGGGCCGCCATGAAAATGCTGGTAAAATTGTTAAGTTAAGTTTAATTGAATATAGAAGAATACATATCGTCGGGCGTTTTGGAACTGTATGCTACCGGAGTGCTTTTGCCTGAAGAAAAGGCCGAAGTAGAAAGGACTGCGCGCCAGTATCCGGCCGTTCAAGCCGAACTGGATCTTATTTTGGCCGCCCTTGATAGATATGCCCAATTACATGCCGTTACGCCCCCAGCGCATTTGCGGGAAAAAGTTTTAAATGCTGTAAGCCAAGCCAACGTTAAACCCGGACCAAAGCTCGTTACCGATAATAACTTACTAACCGATAACACCACCGCCGGACGGGTTATTCCTATCAGTAAAGCGCCCGACCAAGCCGTTAAGAAGGAAGGATTTAACCTGTTAGTAGCGGCGGCCGTAACCTTGTTAATTTTAAGCAATGTTTTAAGCTTTTATTTTTACCGCAACTGGAAAAACGCTGAAGAACAATACACACAAGCTTTGGCATCGCAACAGCAATATGCGCAAAATATACAACAGGTTAAGCAGCAGCTTATGCATAACCAGCAAACCCTCGATTTGCTAACCGAAAGTGCTACTTTGCGGGTAGTGCTGGCTGGAGTTGCCCAATCGCCGGAAGCCAAAGCCACTGTGTACTGGAATAAACCCTCTCAGAAATTATTAATAAGCGTTAATAATTTGCCGGCAGCCCCAGCGGGCAAGCAATACCAGTTATGGGCTATCGAGAACGGTAAACCCCAGGATGCCGGCCTAATAGATTCTGCGCAAAGCGGCCAGCCCTTGGTTCCAATGAAAAATGTGGCAGATGCCCAGGCTTTTGCAATTACCCTTGAACCCCAGGGCGGCAGCGTAAATCCTACCCTGGAGGCAATGGTGGTAATGGGTAAAATTTAACTACCCAGTTTATTTGCTTAAGTGCTGGAGTGACTTAATAATTAAAAATCGCTGTAAAATATTTTTAAATTTGCTTTCCGGTTGCTCCGTACATTTCGGGATGTAAGCTTATGAAATACTTATTGCATGTATCGTTGGCGGTTGTGGTGGCCATTGCGGTTGTGGCCGGTTGTGCCAGTCAGCCCGATGCCGGTTCTGCTACGCGGGTAATAAAAGAAAATTTTAATTTAAACTGGGCAGAAAATAAATTCTGGGACGATGGTTTGGCCGAGGTGGCTACTTATCAAGCCGAAAGGGTAGTATATGGTAAAAAGCGATCTTTTGCGTACACTTTAATTACCGTTAAAGAAGATTTTAACAAACAGTTTAACGTAAAAACCGACGATTATAACCGCAAGGATTTATTTCCGGTAATGAAAGTAAATGCCTTCTGCCGCATACCCACCGATAATTATCCGTACCATTACCTTACGTCCTTGTTTTTCCGGCGCGAAAACCCGGTGCAAGTTCATAAAATTACCAGTTCCTCCCAAGAGTGGTGTGGCAATACATTTAAAACCATAACCCATAACGGCCATAATTTTCAATACGCTTACAATTCTTACTGGGATAACCAGGGCGAAGGAAAAACAACCTTAGCGGGCAATATATTATTTGAAGATCAACTGCCGTACACCTTAAGAAGCTTGCGTTTTAAAGAAAATACCACGTTTACTTTACCGGTTGCCGAATTGCTGCAAACAAATAAAGCAGATACCCCCGCTATTTATCAGGCTAATTTTATGGTTACAACTGCTAAAAATAACATCTCCGGCCAGTTGTGGCAGGTAAGGGTACAATTAACGCCTGAAAAAACCAACGTGTATACGTTTACAAAAGACTATCCGCATACGCTGGTAACGCAGCAAACCTGGGACGGACGAACCCTGCAGTTACAGGAAGTAAAAAGAAATGCTTACTGGCAGCATTAAGTGCCTTTGGCTTGTAATGTTTACAATACAATATTCTCCAGCATTATTTATTTAAAGAAGAATGGCCGGCCCAATTTTTTGGTCTGGTATTTAATATTTAAACCCATGAAGCAAAATATAGATAAGAGTACCCTCACGTTTATCAGAGAATTACAGCAAAACAACGACCGGGAGTGGTTTGCCCAAAACAAAGAAAGGTATGATGCCGCCCGCACCGATTTTATTAACTTCCTGGACGCTTTGCTGGCCGGAGCAGCAGCTTTTGAACCGCTGGCACAGAAACAAAATGGTAAAGATCTAATTTTCCGGATTTACCGCGATGTGCGGTTTTCTAAAAATAAAAATCCCTACAAAGACCATTTTGGCGCATATCTGGCCGAAGGAGGACGCAAATCTATTTACCCCGGCTATTATTTGCATTTGTGCCCGCAAAACCAGTCGTTTATTGCCTGCGGTTTGTGGATGCCGCCCGCCGAGTTTCTGAAAGCCGTTCGTCAGGAAATAGACTATAACCTCCCCGAACTGCAGGAACTGGTAAACGAACCTGATTTTAAGAAATATTTTGCTGATATAGGCGGCGAGACCTTAAAAACCAACCCCAAAGGTTATGAAAAAGAAAACCCGGCAATGCCTTACCTGCGGCATAAAAGCTGGATGGTTTCTTACCCTTTGCCCGACGCTGTAATTACATCGGAGAATCTCTTGCCAGAAGTTTTAAAAGCCATGGAACTGGCCAAACCTTTTAAAGAATTTTTAATGCGGCCTTTACTCGAAATCAGCACCTCTGCCTCCGAATAATTACTTGTAAATAGTGCCGGCTATTATTAAGCCTGAACAACATAAAAGATTAACAGTAATGGATTAAGTCGCACCAGTAGCTGGTAATCCGGTAGATTGCAGAGAAGGGGAAATATTCTTTTGTTGTTGGTGCCAGTACCATTCGTAAGCCAGAAACCCAAAAACCACGGTATATTCCAGGAAAACAAAGAGTAAATTTTCGGAATAAGTTTTGGTGGCATAAGCTGCATAAGATAGGTATATCGTCGCACTCCAGGCAATCGGGTACCGCCAGTTCGTAAGCGTGGTTAATGCCACCAGGGTGCATAAATACCAGGGATGCACTACCGTAGCCAGAAACAGGTAAACCGAAAAAGAAAATAATAAAATGGTAATAAATTGCTCCTGATTTAGGCTTATGGGCCGGAAAGCGAGGTAAAGAATTCCGGCCAGGGTAACAAAAGAAAGCAGCGGGCCAATTACATCTATCAGATTATAATTCCAGCTCAGGTAGCCCAGCCACCGGGCCACGTAATAAATACTTGCATTAAACTCGAACTGCCGGAAATATAGATCTAAGCTATTCAGAATATTTAAAACCAAAGCCGGCGATAAAAAAGGAATAAAGAGCAGTGTTACGACCAGCAGCACGCAGGGCCCGTAGAGGATAAATTTTTTAAAACCTAATTTTTTGAGTAGTACCGGCATAAACATGAGCGGCCAGAGCTTAACCCCAATGGCTAAACCCAATAAAATGGCGGATAATACTGTTTTATTTTTCAGGAGAAAGTATATACTGGCTAAGAGAAAAAATATTAATAAACCCTCGGGGTGTAAGTTGCCGGTAATTTCCAGAATAATTAAGGGGTTTAAAAAGTACCACCAGATTCTGTTTGTAGGTAGTTGCAAAATTTTTACTAGCCGGACTAACATAATAAAGGAGCCAATTTCTGCCAACAAAAGAACAAGCCGCATAAGCACCAGATTAGCCAATATATTGGTTCCGCCAAATAAATTAGCTAGGCCAAACCAAGCCTGACAAATGGGTGGGTACAATGAGAAATATTCCGGCGAATTTAAGCCCGCAAATAAAACGGGCGTTAGGGCCGGATAGAGATGCGTAATGTCGGTTTGTTGGTAGTAAACGGGCAGGTGTTGGTAAGGATTCTGGCCGTGGGTGAGGAGCGTACCGTCCCAAATAAAACGGAAATAATCGTCGGAAAGGGCCGGCGTGGCTACCAGAAATATTAACCGGAAAAAAAAGCCGATAGTAAAACCTGCTCGCAGGGTTAAAGGATATTTTGCCAGGTACAAATAGGCGGCAAAAGTCGCGCTGTAAAGTCCCAGTACCATGCCAAAGTGCGTGCGGGGGGAAAAGTAAGCCAGAAAAAAGTAAGCTACCGCAGAACCCAGAATAGAAAAAATAAAAAGCGGTCTTGATTTTATACGCATGGCAAATTAACGGCTGTGTTTAACCGTGTAGTAAAAGATACCGCCGAAGCCCAACACCAGCATACTGTGGAAAGGCAGCATGCCATAACTTTGCAGCCGGAATCCCAGGTAAATCCCCCCTAAAAAATATAAACACAGCAACCCTTCGAACCAGGTAAGGGGCGGTACTTTACGCACCCGGTACAAACTTTTTTGCCATTGATCTTTGCCCGAGCGGAGGTTAAACTTGGGGGTGCGAATAAACGGACTGCTTTTGCCCAAGTAGCCCTCTAGTACAGCAATGCTGTTGTGCAACGATAATCCCATTGAAAAAGATAAAAACAAAAACAACTTGGGCAGAAATTGCCAACCAGGCGTATCGGGCTCGGCCTGCCGGAAAGAGATCAGGTAAAAAAGCAAAAGGATTAAAATACTACATACAAATAATCCGCCGGAGGTAAACCACCCCGGTAAACTTACGGTGCTCCGGAGAGTTAAAATTGGAATACTGAGCAAAGCTGCCAAAAATACGCAAACAAAAACCGAACTATTTAACAAATGAAAAAAGCCGTTTATTTTGGTGCCAAAGTTTTGGTTAGAGAATAAAACCTGGCCGAGGTTTTTACGGGCAGTTTCGGCGGCACCTTTGGTCCAGCGAAACTGTTGCGATTTTATGGCCGGCATGGTAGCTGGTAATTCGGCCGGGGCAATTACGTTTTCTAAGTACCGGAACTGCCAATGCCGGAGCTGGGCGCGGTAACTTAAATCTAAATCTTCGGTTAAAGTATCGGGTTGCCAACCTCCGGCATCCAGAATGCAGGTTTTGCGCCAAATACCCGCGGTGCCGTTAAAATTTATAAAATGTTCTCCGGTTGCCCGACCGGTTTGCTCTACGGTAAAATGCGCATTTAAGCCAAAGGCCTGGAGCTGGGTAAGTAAAGAATAATTTTGATTCAGGTGGCCCCAGCGGGTTTGTACTACCCCAATGTTAGAACTTGTAAAAGCCGGTATGGTCTTTTTTAAGAAGTCGGGATTCGGTAAAAAATCAGCATCGAAAATACAAATAAATTCGCCGGTGGCGGAAGCTAAACCATATTGTAAAGCGCCTGCTTTGTACCCGTGGCGGTTAGAGCGGCGTACGTGGGTTACGTTTTTGCCCTGGGCCTGGTAAGTAGCAATTTTGTCAGCTACCAGTTGGGTGGTTTCGTCGGTCGAATCGTCCAGAACCTGAACCTGCCATTTCCCGGCTGGGTAATCCAGCGCCATGATGGTATCGATTAACCTTTCTGCCACATGAATTTCGTTGTACAAGGGAAGTTGTACCGTAACTGTAGGCCAATTTTTTGGGGAAGGAAAAACAGGAAAACT
>NZ_JBMQUD010000043.1:0-144062 GCF_057359045.1 Adhaeribacter sp. | reverse complement strand
GTGCACCCGATGCCAGCGCAATACCTAAACACAACGGCAGCGCGACTAAAAAAACAACAATACTTGAAGGAAGATCCTTCTTAAGGTTTTTTGCCAAAAAATATTTTTGGAGATTAAGACCGCCCATAGCAGTCCCATCTTGCTTTGAATACATAAAGAAAAAAAATTGAATGAAAATTTAAATGAATAGCAGTTTAGTCCCGAGCGGTGCCCGGGTCACTTTCATTTAAACGTTGGGAGGAGGTGTGGGTATTACCGGATGGTAAAGTTGAACCAAAAGAGAGTGTTCCTGGTTGTGCAGAAAGTTGGTTTCGATCAAAAACGGATCGAAATGAAAAAGAGTTAACAAGTGGTCGTCAAAACTCTTTTTCTCTTTAAAAGCATCTTTGTCAGGGTTCTCCTTCTCGCCTTTGCTCTCTTGCTCAAGCTGCATTATAACAGCGCGTGCCGTGTTGCTATCTAAAAAAGAAAATAAAGGCACAAGCGATATGCTCATCTTCACTACGAAGACGCACATCAATATAACACCTATTATTTTACTCTTAGCGTTCACTATTGGCAAAGATATAAATTCTTGTTTCGTTTCCTATTCTGCCAAACGACTATTCTTCATTTTTATTATTAATTTTATCATCTTACACTATAATTACTATTGTGGATAATAAAATAAAGTTACTTAAACATAAACGCGACAAGGCGCTGGCAGGTGGTGGCGAGGCCCGTATAGAGAGTCAGCATAAAAAAGGCAAACTAACCGCGCGCGAACGATTACACTTTTTAATGGACGAAGGTTCTTTCCAGGAGATAGGTATGCTGGTTACCCACCGGTCTACCGATTTTGGTATGGAAACCGAAAAATACCCCGGGGATGGTGTGGTTACCGGCTACGGAACCATTAACGGCCGCCTGGTTTATGTTTACTCGCAGGACTTTACCGTTTTTGGCGGATCGCTATCAGAAACCCATGCCGAAAAGATCTGTAAGATCATGGAACTGGCCATTAAGAATGGGGCGCCCGTTGTTGGCTTATGCGATTCAGGTGGCGCACGGATCCAGGAAGGTGTGGTATCATTAGGTGGTTATGCCGATATTTTTTACCGCAATACCATGGCATCTGGCGTAGTGCCGCAGATCTCTGCCATTATGGGTCCATGTGCGGGTGGCGCGGTGTACTCGCCTGCCATTACCGATTTTATTTTGATGGTCGAGCATACGTCATACATGTTTGTAACCGGGCCAAACGTAGTAAAAACCGTTACCCACGAAATAGTAACATCAGAAGAACTGGGCGGAGCAAATACGCATGCCAGTAAATCGGGCGTTACGCATTTTGCCTGCGCTAATGAGATAGCTGCTATACAACACATCAAGCAATTACTAAGCTATATGCCGCAAAACTGCGAGGATAAAGCACCCGCATTGCCTTACGAGTCGACCAACGAACTGCGCCCCGAGCTTAACAACATATTGCCCGAAGCAGCCTTGCAGCCTTATGACGTTCGCGAAATAATTACCCATTTAATCGATGCCGATTCTTTCTTAGAGGTTCATAAAGATTTTGCTGAAAATATTGTAGTAGGCTTTGCCCGATTGGCAGGCCGTAGTATTGGCATTGTAGCCAACCAGCCCGGCTTTTTGGCAGGTGTGTTAGACAGGCATGCATCAACCAAAGGCGCACGTTTCGTACGCTTTTGCGACAGCTTTAATATCCCATTGTTGGTTATTGAAGATGTTCCGGGCTTTTTACCGGGCACAGATCAGGAATGGCGGGGTATTATCAGTAACGGTGCTAAATTATTGTATGCTTTTTCGGAAGCTACTGTGCCCCGGATTACTGTAATTACCCGTAAAGCTTACGGTGGTGCTTACGACGTAATGAATTCTAAACACATTGGCGCCGATCTAAATTATGCTTGGCCAACCGCCGAAATTGCCGTAATGGGCGCAAAAGGAGCCGCCGAAATAATATTTAAACGGGAGATTGCCCAGGCAGAAGACCCGGAAGCTAAACTGGCCGAAAAAATTGAAGAATACCAGCAGAAATTTGCCACACCGTACCGGGCTGCGCACCGGGGTTTTATAGACGAGGTAATTATGCCGGCCCAAACCCGAGCTAAATTAATTAAAGCCTTTTCGATGCTGCAGAATAAAGTTGTAAATCTGCCCCGGAAAAAACATGGTAATATTCCTCTTTGAAATATTTATATTCAAAAATTTTAATATATAAAAATTTTAATATAATTTTATATTTTAATTTATTATTGTGTTTGTACTTGTATCGCTCTCCAAATAAATCTCCTGACTTAGAAAGGTTAATTGCTGAAGATGATTTATAATTTGGGCTAAATGCCCGCCATTTTATTATTAAACTAAATGAAACAGGAAAGCTTTGCTTTTTTAGAAAGATATTTAAACACGGCCGCCCCGACCGGTTTTGAAGTAGAAGGCCAAAAAGTATGGTTAGAATACATCAAACCTTATATCGACGAATATTTTGTTGATACATACGGCACCGTAGTAGGTGTAATTAATCCGGAGGCCGAATATAAAGTAGTAATTGAGGCGCACGCCGATGAAATATCTTGGTTTGTAAATTATATTACTGACCAAGGCTATATTTATGTCCGGCGCAATGGCGGCTCCGATGCCTTAATTGCCCCATCTAAACGCGTAAATATTCATACGGCTAAAGGTGTGGTAAAGGCAGTATTTGGCTGGCCGGCTATTCACGTCCGGAAAATAGAACAAGATAAAGCCCCTACCATAGAAACCGTTTTCTTGGATTGCGGTGCCAGTAGCCGCCAGGAAGTAGAAGACATGGGTGTACACGTGGGCTCCGTTGTTACTTTCGACGATGAGTTTATGACCATGAACAATAAATACTATGTTGGTCGGGCCCTAGATAACCGCATCGGCGGATTTATGATTGCGGAAGTAGCCCGGATGCTAAAGGAAAACAAAAAAACCTTGCCATTTGGCCTCTACATTGTAAATGCAGTGCAGGAAGAAATTGGTTTACGCGGTGCCGAAATGATTGCCCACCGGATTAAACCGAACGTGGCCATTATAACCGACGTTACCCACGATACCCAAGCCCCCATGTACGAGAAAAAAACCAGCGGCGATTTACATTGCGGTAGAGGTCCGGTAATCACGTATGGCCCGGCGGTGCAAAATAATGTTCGGGATATGATTATTCGGGTAGCACAGGAAAAAGAAATTCCTTTTCAGCGGGCTTCGGCTACCCGTGCCACCGGTACCGATACCGATGCTTTTGCGTACTCCAGCGAAGGTGTGGCAGCAGCGCTCATTTCTTTGCCGTTAAAATATATGCATACCACCGTAGAAACCGTGCACCAAGACGATGTAGAAAATGTAACGAAGCTCATTTATGAGTTTTTGGTGCAGCTACCCGCCGGTCATGACTTCCGGTATTTACAATAAAAATTTTATCAATCACACCAAACAAACAAACACTGGAAAGTCCTGCTTATAAATAGGCAGGATTTTTTTTTCATTCCTTTACCCCCATTTAGCCAATTGCATATTCTATCTGTACCGGAAAGCTAATCTTTCATATTCTTTTACCTGTATTGCAATTTTATTTTAAGGGCTTTGGCAAACCTTCTCGTTAACATACCGGTATTACTTTACTTCTGAATCAGGTTCTGGAAACCCAGTACCCGTATTTAACTGCTGCTATGGAATTTTTCCACGTTTTTTCGGTTATTCTGGTTTTATCGGCACTGGTGGCTTATCTAAACCATCGTTTCTTTCGGTTGCCCACCTCTATTAGTTTACTTTTAGCAGGTTTGGTTTTATCGGTACTGGTGCAATTCGCCGGCGCAGTATTGCCGGCTTTTGAAACAGCTGTAGAAACCAAACTGGCCAGCATTGATTTCTCAGAAATATTGCTGGATGTAATGCTTAGCTTTTTACTATTTGCCGGGGCCATGCACACCAACCTGGAATCGCTTCGGCAATCAAGATGGCCAATTCTTATTTTTGCTACCGTGGGGGTACTGATATCTACCCTAATAACGGGCAGCGCTTTTTTTTATTTACTACAAATACTTAACCAACCAATTCCTTTTATTCATTGTTTGCTTTTTGGGGCCTTAATCTCACCTACTGATCCGGTGGCGGTTCTGGGTTTGTTACGGAAGGCTAACTTACCAGAGTCGCTGGAAGTTAAAATTACCGGAGAATCATTATTTAACGACGGTGTAGGAGTAGTGGTATTTTTGTCGTTACTAGGTATTGCCCAAACCGGATTAGCCGAAGTAGATGCCGGCGATATCGGCTTTTTACTTTTAGAAGAAGTTGGCGGCGGCATTTTGCTCGGGTTGGGGCTGGGTTATGTGGGTTATCGCCTCATGAAAAGCATTGACCACTACCAAACCGAGGTGCTCATTTCGCTGGCCATGGTTATGGGTGGCTACAGTTTGGCGCAATATTTACATTTTTCGGGTCCATTGGCCATGGTAGTAGCGGGCTTGTTTATCGGCAACCGCGCTACCGAAACAGCTATGTCGGAAACTACCCTCGATTATGTAACCAAGTTCTGGGAAATGGTAGACGAAATATTAAATGCTGCTTTGTTTGTATTGATTGGTCTGGAATTAATGCTTATTTCAATTAACTCTTTTTACCTTATTGCCGGTGTAGTAGCTACCATCTTGGTAGTACTGGCCCGGTTTATTTCGCTGGCTTTTCCGTCTTACCTACTAGGGTTACGCAAAACATTTGAACCCCATACTTTGCCCATTATGACCTGGGGCGGCTTACGGGGCGGTATTTCTATTGCTTTGGCGTTATCGCTACCTAATGCTATGAATAAAGAAACTATTGTAACCGTTACGTATGTAGTAGTTTTAATTTCCCTGGCTATACAAGGGTTAACTATGGAAAAATTTATAAAATGGCTAAAACGTCATTCTTTAAAATCGACCGTACCGCACTAGTTAATTAATTTAGCTGGCTATGGTTATTTAAAAACAAATAATGTTTGTACCAGCCCAAAAGCTAACTGGTTCTTATATTGCAGCATTATTTGCGGCCAGCACCATGCAAACAACTAAATATCCGGCAACCTTTACCGACCAACTCCAAAACCAGGTATATTTACCCGCACCTCCGCAGCGCATTATTTCTCTGGTTCCCTCCCAAACCGAGCTTTTATTTGATTTAGGTTTAGCCGATCGGGTAGTAGGCATTACCAAATTTTGCACTCATCCGGCCGGGCAGGTAAAATCCAAAGCCATAATTGGTGGCACCAAAAACTTTAATCTGGAAATTATCCGGGAGCTACAGCCCGATTTAATTATTGGCAACAAAGAAGAAAATTACCAGGAAGGTATCCTGAACTTGCAAAAAGAATTTCCGGTTTGGGTAAGCGATATTTTTAATCTACCGGATGCCCTCACTATGATCCACGCCGTAGGTCAGATTACCGGTACCCAATTAAAAGCAGAAAAAATAATACAACAGATAGAGAAGAGTTTTGCCACTTTGCCGGACTTCTCTCCTCTTGCGGCAGCTTATTTTATCTGGCGTAAGCCTTACATGAGTGTCGGGCAAGATACTTTTATTCACCACCTGATGCAGCTAGCGGGCTTTAAAAATGTGTTTGGACATTTAAACCGGTACCCGGTAATCCAGGCCGAAGATTTAGCGGCAGCCAATCCGGAAGTAATTTTATTATCATCGGAGCCCTACCCTTTTCAGGAAAAACACTTCCGGGAAATGCAGGAAATTTGCCCGACTGCCAAAATTAAATTAATTGATGGCGAGTTATTTAGCTGGTACGGTAGCCGGCTACAACACACAGCCGCCTACCTGAATACTTTACGACAGGAATTGTTAAAAGAAAAAGGAATATTTTAAGCAATAGCCTGGCTTAAAATATTCCTTTTTCTTTTAACAATTTGTCTTGATTTAAAAGGCAATTAGTTCTTTTGCAACTCAAAACCCATCTTTCCTAAATCCTCCCAAAAACGCGGGTAAGATTTCCGTACCACTTGTGGTTCTTCTATAGTTATTGGGCCTAACAATGCCAAAGGCGCAAAAGCCATGGCCATGCGGTGATCTTCGTAAGTATGGAAAACCGGGTTGCTGTTTACGTTAGTGGCTGGTTTTACCCGGAATAAACCGTGGCCCAGGTCTTCGAGGTCGCCGCCAATTTTTTGGAGTTCCTGTTGCAGGGCCGCAATGCGGTCGGTTTCTTTAATGCGTAAACTTTCTAAGCCGGTCATTTCGGCCGCCAAGCCTTTGGCCGCACATACCACCGCAATGGTTTGGGCTAAATCCGGACAATCCGAAAAATCAAAAGAAAAAGTCTTTAGTTCATCGGTTTTGGTGAGCGTAACACCATCGGGGTTAAAAGTGGTTTTTACGCCTATATTCAACATAATCTGGGCAATTACACTATCACCCTGAAAAGAGTTTTCCCGCAATCCTTTTAATTCTACCGTAGCTTCTTTGGCCAGCGCAACCATGCTGTACCAGTAGCTCGCGCCCGACCAATCCGATTCGATGGTGTAAGTAGCCGGTTGATAGGTTTGGGGTGGTACCCGGATAATGTTGTCTTCGAAATAGCCTTTTACACTAAAATGCTGCATTAAAGCCAACGTCATTTGAATATAAGGCCGCGAACCAACTTTACCGGTTAGTTCCAGGGTTAAGCCATCCGGAAACAAAGGAGCTACCATTAGCAAAGCCGAAATATACTGGCTGCTAATATCGCCGCGCACCTGCAATAACTGGGGATAAGCCCCCGACCGATCAATACCCCGGAAAGCCAAAGGCGGAAAACCTTCCTGCCCCAGATAATCTATCTGGGCACCTAATTGCCGCAAGGCGGTAACCAAAACACCAATGGGGCGCTGCTGCATACGCGACGTCCCGGTTATGGTTTTTTCCTGGCCCGTTACCGCCAGGTAAGCGGTCATAAACCGCATAACGGTGCCCGCATCTTCGGCATTCAGCTCGGCCGCGGTTTGGTTTAATAGCCGGGTAATTACCTGGGTATCGTTGGCCTCCGATAAATTATACAATTGGGAGCCCGCTCCAGAGAGCGCCTGAATAATCAATGCCCGGTTGCTTTCGCTTTTTGAAGCCGGTAAAGTTACGGTACCTTGTAAAGTAGCCGACGGGTGCGTAATATTTATACTTGTAAGAGATTCTGCAGATATCATAAAGAGCGGTAATAATGCAGCGAATTTTCTATATCCGCTAAGGTAATGGGTTGATCGAAAATGGCGTGGCCAATGCCCGCTATAAGCGTACACCTGATTTGGGAGCCGGTATTTTTTTTGTCTTGTAGGGCCAAAGCCGCAATGGCCGGTACATCGGCTGCCGCAATGGTAGCTTGGGGGTAAACCGAAGAAATAAATACGTCAATGGCCGTTTGCTCTTCTTCGGTAAGCAAACCTTTTTGCCGCGACAGGTAGGTTTCGCAAATCATACCCACCGCAATGGCTTCGCCGTGCAGCAAATGTATGCCGGGTTTATCTAAACAAAAAGTTTCTAAAGCATGACCAACCGTATGGCCAAAGTTCAAGATTTTACGCAAACCTCTTTCCTGCGGGTCGGCGGCTACCACTTCGGCTTTAATCCCCACCGATTCGGTAATTAACCCGGTCCAGTCTTCGGTAAGCAGCCCTATATTTTTTTGTTCTTCAAAAGAAGTTTTCTTGGCAATAAGCCAATGTTTAATTATTTCGGCGTAACCCGATTTAAGTTCGGGCAATGGTAAAGTCTGGAGAAACGGCGGGTAAATAAATACTTTTAAGGGCTCCTGAAAAACGCCCAAATGGTTTTTTAAGCCGTTAAAATCTATCCCGGTCTTACCCCCCACACTGGCATCTACCTGCGCCAATAAAGTAGTAGGTACCTGCACAAAATAAATGCCCCGTTTAAATACGCCGGCACAAAAACCGCCCATATCGCCAATTACGCCGCCACCCAAATTTATTAACAACGACCAGCGGCTTAACTGCATCTGGGTCATTTGTTCCCAAATGTGGGTACAGGTTTCCAGGTTTTTATTTTTTTCGCCGGCCGGAACTTTAATTAATTCGTGCGGCGGCAAATAAGGTTTTAATTGCGGGTAGCAATGATTAAAAGTATTGTTGTCGGTAAGAACAACAATTTTATCGAAAGCGCGGTTTTCCAGAAATTGGGCCAGGTCGGTTAAAGCATCCGCGCCGATATGAATATTTTGGAACAAAAGCTGCAAATTTTAGTATGCCCAAAGTAAATACTAAAATATACTTTTCGCAAATATTAAATCTGTGTGTTTACATAAACCTGCGGCAAGTTCTACCGGTTTAAGGCAATAAGTAAAGTACGGTTAATCCAATTACCTCGCTTAAACAATTATTTTATTCGCTTTGTTAATCTATTTTTGCAGGCTCAAATTATTAAATCCATGAACCCGGAAAAATCCGTTTCTTTTGACAATACGGCTGTTGCGTTTGCCACAAAATCTGACGCAGATCTTTTAAAAATGTATACGTTATTTGCGACTATGAACAAAAAAGCACTGGTAAAAACCGGCGGCACTTTGGTTCAGAAAGCAATTCAGTGGCATTTGCCGATTAAATTTTTAATTAAACCAACCGTTTTCCGGCAATTTTGCGGCGGCGAAAATTTACTCGAATGTAACAAAGCCATCCAAAGCCTGGCCGAAGCCAACATTGGTACCATCCTGGATTACTCGGTAGAAGGCGAAAACGACGAAAACAGCTTTGATGCTACTTACAAAGAAATATTAGCTACTATCGAAAAAGCAAACACGTCTAAACACATTCCTTTTTCGGTTTTTAAAGTTACAGGCTTGGCCGATGGTACTTTGCTTAAAAAAGTACAGGACAAATTACCGCTAACCGAAGCCGAAGAAAAAGCTTTTAAAAGAGCTTACGATCGGATTAACACTATTTGCCAACGCGCACATGGTTACGGCATTAAAGTTTTTATTGATGCCGAAGAAAGCTGGTTCCAGGAAACCATAGACCACTTAGCCGTTGAAATGATGCGGAAATACAACAAAGAAACTGTAATTGTATACAATACCTACCAGATGTACCGCCACGACCGGTTAGAAGTACTGCAGCAGGACTACCAGGATGGCCTGACCGGTGGTTATTTAATTGGCGCCAAGTTGGTAAGGGGCGCTTACCTCGAAAAAGAGGCCCGCGTAGCGCAGGAAAAAGGTTATACCAACCCCATAAACCCCAGTAAAGAAGCAACCGACAAATTATTTAATGATTCTTTAACTTTTTGTGTAGAACACCTCGACCGCATGGCTGTTTGCGCCGGTACCCACAACGAAGAAAGCTGTTATTTTTTATTAGACTTAATGCGCCAACACCAAATTATGCCCCAGGATAAACGCATTTATTTTGCCCAGCTTTTTGGCATGAGCGATAATTTATCTTATAACTTAGCCCATGCTGGTTACAATGTAGCCAAGTATGTTCCCTACGGACCTGTAGAAGCAGTAATGCCTTACTTGTTGCGCCGGGCCGAAGAAAATACAGCCATTGCCGGCCAAAGCAGCCGCGAATTTAATTTGATTAAAAAAGAAATAAACCGGCGAAAAAAAGAGAAGCAGTAACTACGTATTTATACTTGCTATTTTTATCTTTTTAATTCCGACGTTTACCAGCTTGAATAAAAATTTTATATAAATTTAATAACCCGTGCATATTCTTAAAAAGAAATTAATTTAGCAGAAGAATCTTTAAACAAACCTTAACAACTGTGCTTTTACAAACAGAGATATAGATAATTTAATATTTACCTGTACATCTTTTCCATAACCCGTATTTGTAACTAAAAACAATATCAGCCGTTTAGATTGGGTATAAGCCCAGGCCCCAAATAACCAACCTGGGTATATTTATAATCTTAATATAAAACGTAAAACTATGGAAAATATCACAGGCAATAATTCTGGCTCTGATTTTAATAATCAAAATAATAATACCAACCGCAATTTTAATTCCGGTTCGTCTGATATGAATTCATCCAACATGAGCGGTTCTGCTTATAATTCCAACAGCGATCTGTCGTCATCGAGTGACAGCAGCATGTCTGGTTCTAACCAGAACTACAACTCCGGTAATTCTATGTCAGGCTCTACTGGTACTTCGCGGATGATGACAGGTATGTTTAGAGACCGGAGCAGCGCCGAAAGAGCCTATAACTCTTTAAGCAGCCGTGGATATACCAAAGACGATGTAAATTTGGTTATGTCGGATGATACCCGTAAAAGACACTTTAACGACGATACCGCCCACACTGATTTAGGCGATAAAGCTTTAGAAGGAGCTGGCGCTGGTTCGGCCATTGGTGGTACTTTAGGAGCCATTGTGGGAGCCGTAGCCGCTATTGGTACTTCGGTAGCTGTACCCGGTTTAGGTTTAATTGTAGCTGGTCCGCTGGCGGCTGGTTTAGCTGGCGCCGGTGCCGGTGGTTTAACCGGTGGTTTACTGGGAGCCTTAGTTGGTTCTGGTATTCCGGAAGATCGTGCAAAAGAATATGAGCACGGCGTTAAAGATGGTGGCATTGTAATGGGTGTACACCCCCGTAACGAAGAAGATGCCCGTTACCTCGAAAGTGAGTGGCGCAACAGTAATGGCGAAAGTATTTACCGCTAATATATAGTCTCCTAAAAAGAGGCGCTGGCAATATTTGCCAGCGCCTCTTTTTGTTTTACTAAGTTTCTAAGCCTGCTCAGATAAATATAGCAACAGTGCTGTTTATCAAAAGCTATATTTTTAGTTAAGTTTAAACTTAATAGGCAAGGTAAACCGTACCGGAACAGCCCGGTTATTTTGCCGGCCCGGGTGCCAGTTGGGCATTTTTTTAATTACCCGTTCTGCCTCAGCGGCCGCACCTCCACCAATATCCTGTATAACCTGAATATTCGAAATCTGACCGGTAGCACTTACCACAAAAGTAACGACTACCGCTCCTTCTAAACCACGCGCCTGGGCCTCGGACGGATACCGTAAATTTTTACTGATAAACCGGTACATAGCGGCTAAACCATCCGGAAATTCCGGCATTTGTTCTACCGAAAGAAAAGGAGCTTCGGTGTCAGTATTCGTGCCGGCAGTGCCCTCTCCTAGTACTCCCATTTCCGGCGCAGTAGTACCGGGCATTGCCCCGGTTTGGGTAACCAGGCCAGGTTCAGCTTGGGCAAAGTCACTTTGGTCCGGAATAATATCATCTACCGGCGTTAAATCTGATACAATTTTTATATTCCGGAAATCTTTTGTAGCCACGCTGGTTTTAACCTCTTTCGGTAAAGCTTCGGCTGCTGTACCCATAGCGGGCTCGGCTTTCAGCTCCTTAGGAATATTGGGTTCCAGTATAATTTCATTAACCCGTTTATCTTTTTCTAAATCCGGCTGAGCTTCGATTGCCTCTGAACCGGCTTGCACCGCCACGTACAACCCGGCTAATAAAAGCAGTACCGACGAGAAAGAAATACCGGCAGCTTTGGTTAGTTCCTGGTTATAATTTTGCCGTAATACATAAGCGCCATAGGCTTTGTTTCGCCCTTCAAACACAATATCGTTTAAAGAGGAAACAGGTAAGGTTTTTGCTTCCATTTTCGTTATTTCGTTAAAAAGTAAATAATCCGGAAGAATGCTGCTGCAGTAATGCTTCTTTGCTAATAAGATGTAACAGCCTATCGTTTTCCATATATTTTCTCTAATATTTTATGGAATTCTTAACTTCCGGCATCTTATAAGTACTATGTTTAACCGGCGCAAAAAACCACAATCGCACCATACCACCGAAGACCTGATCCGGGTGTACCAGACTACGCACGATCCGGCTTTTGTGGCCGAGCTTTACCAGCGGCACACGCACCTGGTATATGGTACCTGTCTGAAGTATTTAAAAGACGAAGAAGACAGTAAAGACGCGGTTATGCAGATTTTTGAAAAAATAATGCAGGCGTTAAAATCGCAGCAGGTACAAAAATTTGAAAGCTGGCTGTATGTTTTGGTGAAAAACCATTGCCTGATGGCTTTGCGTAATCGTAAATTAAGGGCCGATAAAGTTACCGGGCAGGATTTTGCCGAACTGCCGGTAGCCAGCGAAGATACCAACTTCGAAACCGCTTTGCAGCACGAGCATACCTTAAAGATGCTGGAAACCGGCATGACTTTAATTCCGGAAGAACAACGCCTTTGCCTGGACCTTTTTTACCTGCAAAAAAAATGCTACCAGGAGATAAGCCAAATTACAGGATATGAAATAAATAAAGTAAAAAGCTACATCCAGAACGGTAAACGTAATTTAAAAATATACCTACAAAAGCACCATGAACAATCGTAACACACCGGTAATCAGCACCTCAGAAAACCATTTGTCGGTAGAGGAAATGTACCAGTACCTGGATAACCAGTTACCGGCCGCTAACCGGCAACAGATAGAACAGCACCTGCTGGACTGCGACTTGTGCAACGATGCCTTGTCGGGATTAAGTTTAACAACGAAAGAAAGTACCCAGCAGCAGCTTTTCGAAATAAATTACCAGGTAAAAAACCGGGTTTCGCGGCGGAATACAAAAGACTTTATGCAGCACCTGAAAAACTGGGGCTTAACTACTATTATTCTTTTTATTATTTTAATTGCCGCTTTAATTGTGTGGTACCAGGTAAAACAAACCAGCCAACCCAATAAAATAAAAGCACCCGCTCCGGCCACGCAAACCATACCCCAAAACTCTTTTTACGCGCCGACTGCTCCCCAACCGTACGCCACAGCGGTAATTAAGTAGGCTGATATATTTCGGCAGGTTTGGTGCGCTTTAATAAACTTTGAAGCTGATCGTCGAGGTTTACGCTTTTTGCCCGGCTCGCTAAATCCTGCAAAACTACTTGCCCCGTTTTATCATTCTGAATATCGTGTAAATAATGGGAGATTAGGTTTAGCACCTGGTAATCTTTTTCCTGCCACGCCGGTTGCTGGTACAGGTGTTCTTCTTTTAATATTTCCTGCAAATGTGGCTCCAAACCTTTGGTTTCGGTCTCTTGCCGGATGGCGGTTACTAACTGGTCGTAGGCACCCTGATCAGGAATTTTATCAATTTGCTTCGTTATTATTTTAAGGGTTTCTTTGTGTTTACGCGCTTGCCGGTATACCAATAAAGTAATTCCCGCAATAAGTAAAGCTACTCCCCCGGCCAGATAAGCCAGCCGGCGGGCATCTTTTATTTTGGCCGTGGTAACTTTGTTAAGGTTAGCAATAATTTTATCAGTACCGGGGTTAATCTGGTTTTTGATGAGGCCGCGGGCCAAACGCTGTGCCAGTGAATCGGCTAATATTTGGGTTTTTACACCCAGTAACTCGTCGCGAAAATGGGCGGTGCGTTGCAATGTAATATCGTTCAATAATTCGTCGCGCAGCCGGGCTACAAACAAACGGGTTTCCTCGCCCCGGATATTCCCCAGAAAATCGTTGCCCCGGTTCTGCAGGTTGGCGCCCGCTTTGTTTATTACACTTTGCAGCCACGCATTGGTATAGGTACTGAGTAAAATACTATCGCGTAAATGCAACGCCGACTTGCCCACTTGCCGGCTTACTACCTGCGCCATAGAATCTACCTGTTGCCGCAGCCGGGCCTGCACACTATCATTTAAAGCAACTTCTAAAACACCCTGCGCAGCACTCTTAGATAAGACTTTGGCTACACTATCTAACTGGCTTTTGGTTAATTCGTCACGCACCCCGGCCGTAATTTGCCGGCCAATATTTTTAAAGCAGCTGTTCAGGCTAAAGGCCAACAGAATGAGTAAAAACGGAAAAAGAATGCGGTTAACCATAGCAGTACTAATTAAATTCAGACTTTAAATTGCTTTACCGGGCACCCGTATTCAGAAAAGTGACCTATTTTATTATTAACCGCAAAACTTTCCTTTACTAATTACTAAATGTAACCTGCTTTAGAAATATTACTCCCAAACGCTTTAAACATATTCCCGGTACAGGCTTTTGGTAAAATAAAGGCCGAAATCTTTCATGGCTTTTAATTTTTCCGGCTTATCGGTGGCGTTTAAAGCTTTTAGGGTAGTCATTTGGGCTTTAAAATCAGCAGGGTTTATTTTAAGAATGCCTTTGCCCCATACGGCACCTTCCGCCGAATTTCCGGTATATACCGTAATAAAAAGCGTGGAGGTATCGGACCACATATCAAAACCAGGTTCATCTAAAACTTCTTTGTAACCAACAAAATAATAAGTCTCGCCGGTTAAAGAATTTATCTGCATTCGGTAATTCATTTTTAAAATATTGTTGTCTTCCTTATCGGCTTTAAAAAGATTAAATATGCCGGCGCTAACGGTTAGTGGCGAATCGGACAAAGCCGGTGCGGTTACCGTGCCTACCATTTTGGCGGCGTGCTCTTCGGTGTTTAACATTTGCTCCAGATCCTCGGCCATAATGGTTAAAATAAATTCGAAGGGCGATTGGTGCTGCCGGCCTTGTTCATAGGCTTCTTCGTAGTTCAGGGTTTCAGTTTTAGAAATATAGCCCGTCATTTTTTCGGTAAACTGAATGCCTAAGGTTTTGGTAAATTTATTTGCCGGTGGCACCGGCGGAAAATCATAAGAAATATTTAGATTGTAATCACGGGCCATTATTTCACAAGCGCGCTCAGCCAAGGCCGAAATGGTTAGCAATGGATTTACGCCCACCGACCGGGGAATAATGGCACCATCGGTAACATACAGGCCCGGATGCAAAGCTGTGCCGGTTGGGCCGGCGTAAACCTGACCGGCGTGGTTTACTACGCCTTTTTCGGCGGAATCGCCCATTACGCAACCGCCCAAAGGGTGCACGGTTACCAAATCGAAATTCATTACTTTGTTCCAGGATGGATTGGTAATATAGGTGCCACCTAAAGCTTTGGTAGCTTCTTTTAACTTTTGGTTTACGGTTTTAAATATTTCCTGCCGACCAACGCCTGGCCAATCTACCCGGATGCGGTCGCCTTCTACCCGCATGGTGCCGTTGCCATCGTCGTGCGACATAACCAGGTAAGTAATGGTATTATTCAGGGCACCTGTATAAGCGCCCTGGATTAAAGCTTTTATTTTCCGGAATTTTTCCGATAAAAAATCTTTCAGATTTTTATCAGTATCCCGGCCCAACAAGCGGGCAAACGAAATAAATGCGCCCGGTAATATGCCGGACAAAGCACCCGGAATTACACCTTCTTCAATTACAAAGCCATCTTCTAGTTTTTCTTTGGCCCTGATATCTATTATGCCGCCAATGCAAGGGCCTACGGCTTTAATTTTGCCGTTGGGTTTATGTTTGCCGTAGCCAATGCCGTTAATTATGCGGTCGTTGTTAAAGCCAAAACCCAGTACATCGCCGTTGCCGGTAAAGCGCTTGCCCAACATGCCCGACAGGGATAACCCTTTTTCCTGCGACTTGAGTAATATTTCGGTACTGCCCAAGCTGCCGGCCCCTATAACTACCAGGTCGGCGCGGACAAACGGAAAGGGCGCATCGAACTTTTCCTGCTCTGCTTCTTGTAAGCGGTAATAAATTACCCATTGATTTTGTACCCGCTGCAGGTACTGCACCGCTACTCCGGTAAATATTTCGGCACCGTGGTTTTTTGCATCGGGCAGGTAATTCATGAGCGTGGTATTTTTAGCGCCGTAATTACAACCCGTAACACAATCGCCGCATAAATCGCACTGGTGCTGCTCTACTCCTACTTGGTTTACCTGGCTCTCAAACGTAACATTAATGGGCGCAAAAGAAAATTTTTCGCCCAAAGCTTGCGCGGCTACTTTCATAGCTTCGGTCTTAGGCAATACCGGGTAACCATTTTTACCTTCGGGATAAAATTCGGGCCGGAGCATTTGCCGGGCACGTTCTATGCCGCGGTCTAAAGAAGCTAGGTCGTTTCTAATATCCTGCGGCCAGACCTCATCGGCAAAAACGCGTTTATCGGGCTCAATACAAACGTTGGCGTTTACCAAAGATGTACCACCCAGGCCGCAGCCCACAAATACGTTTATATCTTTATTCATGTGAAATTCATACAAAGCCGTTTTAGAACCCAGGTGTTTTTGGGGTAAATTAAACTGCATTTCCTGAGCCGCCTCCATTTGGCCGTCGGGGTATTCGCCGGGCTGAAACTCTTTGCCTCTTTCGAGCAAACAAACTTTTTTACCGGCCCGGGCCAGGCGCGAGGCCGCTATACTGCCGCCGTAGCCCGACCCAATGACTACTACTTCGTAAGAAGGTTGGAGTTCAGTTACTGGTAAAGACAGATAAGCTTTCGGGTTCTTTTTCATATTTTTTGGTTTGGATGGTAATTACCTCATCTACTAGTTCTGTTTGCAGGGGCTTATCCGGCACATATATTTTACCGTTTTTTTGCCATGTAGCTGTTTTTCTTAAACCAACCGGGTAAATGGTTAGAGCTTCGGCGGTTATGTGCAGCCGCAGGAAATTTTTATACCCGCTCCACTTTATGGCCGAAAAGGCCTCGTTGTCGTGAATGCCAAACAGGCGGTTGGTAATAAGCAGGTATAATCCCATAACCATACAACCTATTAAGCCACCCAGGAAGAATATTTCGCCGCTAATGAATAAAATGCTTAAGAGCCGGTTTAAGTTATCCAGAGGTAATGGGTAATGGAAACGCGCCAATACCCACATCAGCAGAAAACCAGTTAAAATATGCACGGTGCCGTGCAAAATGCCGGCAATTAAAATAAATTTATTTTTGTAAGAATCGGAATCGGTAAAGAAGGTAACTCCCAGAATTACAGCCACAATCACAAAAACAATAAAAGGATTGATTAATAGCAAACTGACAATATCTTGCCAAAGCCCCTGCCAACCCGCTGCTGAAACAGAATGCTGGCTAATAACATCCATAAAGGTTTCTTTTCGGTCTCGGACGGCACTCTGCAGTATCCAGGCAAAAAACAAATAAAAGCAACCCATAAAAACGGCAAATTGCCGGTTAAAAAACGGAAATAATAAATTCCAGAAAGCCAGTTTGGCCGATTCTGTTTTTTCCGGAAAGGTTTTCTGAAGCTTAAATTTGCCTTCTCTTAAATCTAACTCTTCTTTTAAATTGTGCGTGGGATGCAGAAAAGCGCCACCGCCGCCCGAGGTTAATTTGTGGTATTCTTTCCCGTTTTCGCGGTTTACGTAGTGCGCATAATGGTGTAAATCGCCGGCCAAAGTCAGGGCCAGGTCAAAGCCTTTGTCAATAATATAGCGTTGCTCAAAAAATTTAAGGTTACTGTAAGTATTGTTGTTGCGTTTGGTCGTAAAAATCCAACTGGGTTCGGCGGTACACAAAATTATTTTGTCGCCTTTCTGCATGTTGTCATTTGCTATTTTCTCAAAATATTGCAACTGTGGGTAGTCTATGTCGGCTTCCAACTGAATATCGATGCCCCATAACCACCAGTTGTGCGGAAGCTTAATGGCAAAGTAGCTGCGCTTTTGTTTGGTTACCCAGTTACCAATGGTTCTTTTCTGACAAAATATTTTAATAAAATTACTCAGGCCATCGTACCAGTCGTGGTTGCCGGGCACCGCGTATAAATGGTGCTCTTTGCCAGTGTCCTGGTTATCCTGATTCCGGCAAGCCGCATCAAACGGGCCACGGAACCGGTTTTTATACTCATCGCGGTTTGCAACCGGGTAAACCTGGTCGCCGCCTAAAACCAGAATATCGCCTTTAAAGGTTTCGTTGTTGCTTACTACCAGGTACTCGGCCGACATAACATTGGCCATGGTAAAAGTCGCATCAAAGCCATCGCCGGTATCCGACATATAATCAATCCAAATTTGGGACCGGTTGCTGTAATCGTGCGGATCGGGTTCCGAGAGGGCTGCCTGAATTTCGCGTTTATCGGCGTAGGCGCCAAACAAAGCCGAAACTACTGTTTTCACGGCCGTACCTAATAATTGCCGGGCATCGTACCAGCCCACCATTGGTTTTTCTTCAAAATCGAAAGGGTCCGAAACAGGTGTTTTTTTAATTTCTGTGGGCGTATTGGTTTCCATAAAGCTCCTTGATTTTAATTGCGGGAAAAAATATAAGCGAGCAAGGCTTTTTTGGCCCGGCGTTTTTCAAACCAACTTTGGTAATTATAAAAACTGATGCTTTGGTACAGATAAGCGTGGTCGGCAGAATGGAAGATAAAATCGGATGTGCAAACCGGCTGGTTCGACACTGCCGAAGCCTCGCCCAAGAATAAGCTTACCTTAACCGTTTGTTGTAATTTTCTTAATTGCCGCGGATTACCCGAGAGCTCGCCGGTTAAATAATACAAGTGGTCGGCAATTATTACCTGGAAAGAAAACGTAATGCGCCGGTTATTACTGGCTGGTACCGGGCTCGCGGCTACTTTACCATTATACCCGTAACAAATATTTGCCGGTTTACTTAAGCTCAGGCTGGCTCCTAGTTGGTAAGGATTTTGGGCTTGAAGGTAAGCATACACATCTGGCAGGTACAACGACAAGTGTAAAGTAGCCGGCTGGTTTAATAAAGTACCCTTTAATTTTGCCCGCACGGAGCAACCAATGCCCGCCGATTTCATTTGGGTAGATTTTACCGACGGCGCAGCCGGTGGGCCAGACAGGTGAAGCAAGTATTCTTTGGCATCGGCATAACCCAGTTCTAAAAGCGTGGTGGTGTTTATTTTATTAAAATAAAGGTCGGTATCTAGAGGCAGCGGGTATGCGGGTTTAATAACGTGTACTTTTATGGGTGCTTTTTGGCCGTACGGCGATTCGCCTTTCCCAATCCGGAGGTTTAATTCATTTAAATACTCAAACTCCGCAAACAAAGCCCCATTTGCACTCATTTCAATCATGTGCACGTACTGGTTAAAAGAACCTTTTTTGTAGGTGCGTTCGTTGCCAATGGCCCACAACAGCCATATTTCCTCGGCTCCGCGCCGGATGCATTCGGTCAGGTTGGCATCTTTAATCCAGACGGCATCTATATACCAATCAGGTCCGATTTTAACAGCCGGCATAAAAATGGGCAACGATACCCCGGCTATTAAATGCGGCAGGGTTACCTGCGGGTGCTGAATGGCTTCGTTGGTTTTATCAGAATAATTACAAACATTAAAAGTACCGGAGATCTGCTGTTCTTGGTTTATTTTGTTTATATCGATCCCTAAATGCGGAAAAACCTTCCGGCGTATACCATCGGCATCGCCGAAGGCCGGCAACCGAAAAGGATTTAAATATTGCCGGAACGGGAAATAAGAAATAAATTTTTTAATCTGGAGGGTGCGCCAGCGCTGGCCCATTTCCGGCAAGGACAAACCCGATAGCAGCATGGCCAGGTTAAATATGCCGCCGGAAGTACCGTCGGCATGGTGAAAAACCAAGTTCTGTTCGTGTAAGGCTTGCATAGCGCCCGCCTGGTAAGCTAGCCGCATACCACCGCCCGCCAGCACCAACGACCTTTTTGGCCCCTGGTAACCGGTAGGTTCTCTAAATGGCAAAGACTCCAGCGCGTCAGGCATAGCTTAATATTTTAGCACGGGTATAGCCATATATAAATAAGGCCCCCATTAATTCATAAGCCGCAAAAAAGTAAAATATCCAGTTGGGCGGGCCATCCAGAAAATAAGATAAAACCCTGGCTGCAACTCCCAGAAACATGACGGTTAAAAACAAGCGGTTAAACTTGGGCTCGGTAAATATTTCTTTTGTAAAAGCCAGTGCAAACCAGCCAAAGCCAAATTCAATTAATCTTAAAAACCGGTATTGGGTTAAAATACTGGCGGCAACCGGGCCTTCTACAGCATTTAGGTTAAAGCCAAAAAGTAATTGCTGATCTAACCTGGCTCCGATAAAAGCGCCCCAGATACCAGCCACCAGCAACAGGCCCACGTAAGTATAAAAGAAAAAGTAGGCTAGGAACTTCATAGAGCAGCTGTTTTCAGGTGGCGGAGGTACAGAAATAGCAAAATGCCAGATAGTAAATCGAAAATAGCCACGCCCAGCGCCAGAGAGGCAAACACACTGCGGTAAACACCTAAACCAACTGCCAGGGCCGCGCCCATTTTTTGCAAGCCACACCAGAATAGCGGCTCCGTTGGTTTATTTATATTCTTCAAAGACCGGTACAACAAGCCACCAAAAAGAAACATAAACATACCCACCACCGCAAAAAAGTAGTTACTGGTTTTATTTGCTTCGGCACGTAACAGTTGCAGCGCATACGGTGCCGCAAATATTAAAGCCAGGCCGCTTATACCGGTAACCACCGCTATAAATATTAAAATTTTATAGAGCCATCTTTGCATAAACGGGATTGGCTAATGCGCCGGCTTTAACGGTGGAAGAATGTAAATATTTAATAAAGAAATAGGCCATCATGCACAGCCACTGCACCGTCCAGAGCGCTACCCGCACCCGATTCAGGCGCATCCATTTCCGTAAAACTTCTTTTAAAACCGTTGCATCGGTTATGCCGGCGCTCATTTGGTCGTTATAAGGAATAATAAAAATAATAGTAAGCGCCGTAGCCAATATAACACCCAGCAAAACCCCAATGGGTAACCACCGCAAGGCGCTGCGCCATTCGGCAATAATCATAATCAGGGCGGTGGCAATCATTACCATGGTCATGCCAGTAAAAAACTCAGTAGCAGCCGTTACTTGGGGTACAAACTGCATGTAATAATTAGCCGGGGTAAGTTGGGGTGCAATCGGGAACGAAAAAAGAATTAGCGACCAACCCGTGCCCAGGTACATGGCCGTACATAAAAACAAAACCGAATGGTTAAGGCCCAACAGTATTTTTTTGGTTTTAGCCGACATGATAAAAGAATATTAAAATTTACACACCTGCCGTTTGCGGCTGCCCATATAAGCGGTTGGGTTTCGCTAACCATTCTTCGCCGTAGCCCAGGTTAATTACACTTTCTAAACCTTCGGGATTGGTTTCGGGCAAGGCCGGATAACTCAAAAACCAGCTTTGGAAATAATCGTCCAGTACGCCGGTGGTAGTGGGTAAATAAGCCGTAAAAATGGGATTTTGCTCAATGCCCAAGCTTTTAAGAATAGCCGCTTTGGGATGATTGCCAAATACCACTTTAGCCGCCCCTTTCCGAAAGAGCGAAACGCCCGCTTTGCCTTTAAAATAGATGTACGATTTCATGAGCATGCCCCGGAACTGGCAATAATTGGCCGCGCCCATGTTTACCGGAATATTTATTTTAGCTGGTCTTTGCACGTCTAAACGCATTACCATCTGGCCGTTTTTATCGTACTGGGCGCTTACTGTTTCCGGTCCTTCCACAAAATCGAGACTGGCCTGGTGTTTGGGCATGCCCCAGATGCCTTTGCCCCCTTTAACTGATATTTCGGTGCTTACCGGCAAATCAAGAATATACTGACCTGTACCAAAGGATTTTTGTAATAACGCCGGCAGCACTTTGGGAGCCGGATTTTTACCGTGGGTGCAGGCTACCGCAATACTATACTCAATGTACTTACCAATATCGGTCAGGCGATAATCTACTACGGTAACCAAAAAAACAGCTTTGCCATTCAGGAGCCGGAATGGATGAACCTCGTTGCCCGGTAACAAAGCTTTAACCTGGTTATAGTCGGCCGGAAATGCTGCCATAATAACCGCAGCGTTATCAGAATTTACCGGCAAAGCATACGGAATTCCGTCTACCCGGGCATACCGGCCCCGCTGGTTTTGTAATCTTTTCGGAATAGCCATAGGTCAGCGTTTTAATTTTTATTTAACTCATGCACCATATAAGGGAAAACATCGCGGTAGGCCTTCAAACCAAAAAATACATCTAAATGGCTGTAATCCGGAATAAGGCGGAGGGCGTGGTAATTGGGCCGAAGCTTATTTAAATATTCATAAGATTTTACCTGGCTGTCGGGTAAAAAACAACGGTTCTGCTTTCCGGCAAAAAAAGCTATCCGGGCATTACTTTGAGGCGGTTGGGCTACATAAGAAGTTGGCAATTGTTTAGAGCTATCATCTGAAACCAGATGCCCCGCCTGCACAGCCCGCCGGATTTGCTTAAAAAAACTCAAAGGCACGTGGGCAAACTCCTGCTTTATCCATTCGTGGGTAGTTTCATCTAAATTTTCGTGCAGCCACAAAGCCGGGAAACCCGTACCGTAGGTAAAACTAACTTGTTTGCAAACACTGTTCTGGCACTCATGGTGGGTTAAGTGCACAAAAGCATTTATTAATTTAGCCGTTAAGTTAGGGGCTGCTATACCCCACTGCGGATTTAAATAATTTGTAATTTTATGCACCGCCGGCACTATATACCCTAACTTAAACGCCGAGAAGCGCGGCACAATCGGGTGTAACGAAACAGCGTTAGAAACAATATTAGAAACCGCCGGCACCAAACCCGCCACCACCGACATCATAAAACTGGTTGAACCCTGGCAATGAATAATGGCTTTTATTTTATCAGCACGCGTTTCGGAGGCTATTTTTTGAATGGCGTACGGGTGGTCGTACAAGGCTGCCTGGTCTAAAGTCCATTCGTTGGGGGCAAAATCAATGCTGGCCCGCCAGTTTTCGAGCCAAACATCGTAACCTTCCTGCACCAGATAAGCCACAATATTCTGGCTAACCGGGGCTAAAAATATACTAGCACTTACCCCCGCACCGTGCACCAAAAGTACAGGCCCTTTATCTGGTTCGCGGGGGCCTTTCACCCGAATCAAATTCAGGCTAAATCCGTCGCCGGCGGTAAACGGAACCAGCTTAAATTCTAAAGCTTTACCAGAATACTTGCTGAGGATCTCGCCCATGATTTATTACCTGTTAAACCGAATACCGGCGTAAAATATTAATTAAGCATAGAGTATATTTCTATTCAGAAACCATTATAAATATAAGTTCTATTTACCTGATAATCAATACCTATTTATAAGTAATTATTAGACTTGGTAAACTGCTTAAAGGAGAAAAAAAATGATTTTTATAACTAAAGGCCATTAGCTATATGCGCCAAAGCAACCAAACCCGGCAAGACGCAATAATAAGACCCGGCAGAAATTTACTTGCAGGCGTTTTATATAGAATTAGCGGCGCTTAACCCAAGTGGCCGCCAGCAGAATTAATTTATCTGGCTTTAAGTAAGAGTAAAATCTAGTAAAAGAAGATGGGGTTTGGTTCTGGTAAGTATCTGCTCTTATAATTAATTACCCGACACTTACAACAAAGTCTTTTAACCTGACTAAACGGCAGATAGCTGGGTAAAGAAGTTATTTTTACAGGCAAACCCGAAAATTACGTTTTTTTTAGTACCTTAACCCAAAATAAAGTTCATTTTGTATGGTTCAAATAAAGGTTAAAACGCCACATTGGGCAAACCTTTATTGCAATTATTAGTTATTAATTTAATCCAAAATTTATTCTTTAAGAAAATGCCATAAATATTACCTTCCTATTAAAAATCACGTACATTAAATTAATTTCTCCTGTAAAATATCAGGCATTACTTTTGTATATAGCTAGTTACAATTTTTTAATTTTTGTAAGAGTATGTTCTCATTTAGATCCAGAATATTTATTTATATATCGGTAATTATAGCGGTGGTTGCTTTGGCCTCGCATAAATTTAATCGGTCGCCGTTTGCGATAGATTTACCGCCCGATGCTGTAGATAAAAATACCGTTTTACTAAAAGTAGTGATGCAGGGCTTAAGCACGGCGCACTTTCAGCCCGAAAAGGTTGACGACAACTTTTCAAAAAAGGTATTTGATTTATACCTGAAGCGGTTGGACGTAAATAAAAAGTTTTTAACCGAAGCTGATTATAACGAGTTAAAAAAATACCAAACCCACATTGATGATGAGGTAAAGGCCGGCACTCACGATTTTTTTGAGCAGGCAACCAAAATATACAATGCTCGTCTGAAGGAAACCGAAAGCTACTACAAAGAAATTTTAAGTAAGCCTTTTGATTTTAACAAAGAAGAATCGATTGAAACCGACCCGAAAAAAATTAGCCGGCCAACCGACAAAGCTGCTTTAAAAGAAGCCTGGCGCAAATACCTGAAGTACCAAACTTTGGGTCAGTTGTCGGAAATGATGGACGTACAGGAAAAAGCGAAAGAACGCGGCGATACCAAAGAAGCCAGCAAAACTTTTGCTCAATTGGAAGAAGAAGCCCGTAAAAAAGTAGCAAAAACCTACGAAGATTTTTACCGCCGGCTTTCGCAATCTACCAAAGAAGAGCAATTTTCTTTGTACATGAATGCCATTACCAATACCTACGACCCGCATACCGAATATTTTGCCCCCGAAGACAAAGCTTCTTTTGATATTGAAATGACCGGCCGTTTAGAAGGCATTGGTGCTTCTTTACAGGATCGGGAAGGACAGATTAAAGTTTTTGAAATTGTACCGGGGAGCGCATCTTACCGCCAGGGCGAACTGAAAGCCGGCGACGTGATTATGAAAGTAGCGCAGGGTAACCAGGAACCGGTTAGTGTAGAAGGTATGCGCCTGGATAACGCCATTAAATTAATCCGGGGTAAAAAAGGTACTGAAGTTAGGTTAACCGTTAAAAAACCCGATGGCACCATTAAAGTTATTCCGATTGTACGGGAAGTTGTTATCCTGGAAGAAACTTATGCCCAATCGGCCATGGTTAACGACAATAACAAAGTGGGCTATATTCGCCTACCTAAGTTTTACGCCGACTTTAAACGGTCTGGTGGCCGGAACAGTGGCGAAGATGTACGCAAAGAAGTAGAAAAATTAAAACGCGAAGGAGCCAAAGGTATAATCCTGGATTTACGTACCAACGGCGGTGGTTCTTTATCAGATGCGGTTGAAATGTCCGGTTTATTTATTCCGCAAGGCCCCATTGTACAAGTAGAAACCAGCGGTTCGGCGCCACAGGTGCTCGAAGACAAAGACCCGGCCGTACAGTTTGATGGCCCCTTGGTGGTAATGGTAAATTCTTTTAGTGCCTCAGCCTCAGAGATTGTGGCGGCTGCTTTACAGGATTACAAACGAGCCGTAATTGTGGGTAGCCCTACTTATGGTAAAGGTACCGTACAACAGGTGTTTGATTTAGACCAGGCTTTACAAGGAGGCCCGTACAGTGCCTTAAAACCTTTTGGTTCGCTTAAATTAACTACCCAGAAGTTTTACCGGATAAATGGTGGCGCTACCCAATTACGAGGCGTTACCCCCGATATTACTTTACCCGACTTTTATAGCTACCTGGAGCAAGGCGAGAAAGACCAGGATTATCCATTGCCTTGGGACGAAATTAAACCGGCCCGGTACAAGCCTTGGGAAGCTGGCCTTAACCTGGATGCCATTAAAGCCAAAAGCAAGCAACGGTTAACCACCAGTCAAAACTTTGCTCAGGTTACACAACAGGCCGAGCGGATGAAAAAACGGATAGACATGACCTCACAATCGCTTAAGTTAGCTACTTTCCGGGCCGACCAGAAGAAAAACCGGGAGGAAAGCAAACGATACGAGGCGCTCGAAAAATCAATGCCGGGCTTAAACGTGAGTGCTTTGGCTTCTGATTTAGCTACCGTTAAGTCCGATACCATTAAAGCTGGCCGTTATACCCGGTTTGCCAAAAATATCCAGAAAGATATTTACGTGCACGAGGCGGTATCAATTGTAAAGGATCAATTGTAATTAAATATATTCAGCATTAAAAAAGCCCGACCGGAATTATGGTCGGGCTTTTTTTTGTAATTACTAATTTTAAACTTGAATTCTCACCTAGGATTTATAACAAATATAATGCGCTTGTTTAAAGTGGAAGAACCTAAATAAACGCCTCCGGTTTATAACTGCGCTTGGCAAGCTTATTCCACTCTTCTGGACTTATTGAAATCCGTATGTTATATCAAATAGTGTTAACCATAACGCTACACACTTATAGTTGTCAGGCAGCCAAAGAACTATTGGGTAAGAACCCTGACAGGCAATATCAATAATAGCCTTTAACCTACTCTCCTACCTAAATAATAGATGCTCTTGTAATTCTTTATGCAAGCAAGCTTTTTAAATTCTTCAACCTGACAAGTGAGCGTTTCTCTGGCAAGCAACTGGGTTAATACAACTGGGTATTAAATACAGATATGAAGAAGTAAGTAAAAAAGAAACCGGTTTATCCGGCCTTGGTATCAACTTCAGGCAAAATAAACCGGTACTTAATATGATACTAGAATATTGTTAAAACTGGATGCGTAAATTACATTCCAGGGTATTGGCGTAAATTTCTGAAAAAGATTTTTTGGGCATAGAAGCCGCCAGCAGCAAAAATACATTATCACCAAAATTAAGGCCACCATTTATTACCCACGGTAATTGGTCTTCGTTCTCAGCACGGTACGTAGCCCCTAATGTTAGAAATTTAAGCCGAAGGTTAGCATTATACGTAATCTCCAGTTCTTCACTATCAAATCCTTTTTGTACCAATACCGTTGGCTTTAAATTAACGCCTTCGGCAAATCTTATTTTAAAGCCTCCGGTTAAGATGGCTTCCCGCATATCCTGGCGCGAGGCATCAGATTTAAATTCGTAGGTACGCTGCATAATATTTACCACAGAAGCACCCAGGAAAAATGGGTGCGCATCAATCCAGACACCCGCATCTAAATCCGGCCAAACATCGCTATCATCCGACACTATATTTTGCCCCAGGGGGTTTAATTTACGCCACGCTTCATAATCTATGCTTAGGAATTTACCATTTAACTGCAAACCCGCCGATACCCGGAAGTTTTTGGAAAGCTGTAAGCCCCGGGCATATACAAAACCAAATTTACCGCGGCTATATGGGCTAAGATTGTCGTAAGAAGTAACCACCCCTATACCTGTCTGGAGTTCGCGGGCGCCGGAGGGTGCATGGTAATAGAAAATGCCACTAGCCAGCTTACCAGGTTGGTTTAAATGTTTGGTATGGCCGGTTATACCAAATTCGCGTTTACCTTCCGAGCCAGCAAAAGCCGGATTAAAGTAAACAAAATTATTCTGGTACTGCACCGGAATAGTCATCCGGATTTTGGTAACAGGCACATCTTGTGCGCTGGCGGTAAATGTAGCAACTACCATAGCGAGCACAAAAACACATTTAAAAAAGCGCATTATATAATTTTGTAGATGTAGGAGAATAAAATACCGGATTAAGCTAAATAATATAATTTTATTATTAATCACAAATATATTGGCTATATTATCACGATACAAGCCATTTACAATATTTATTATTATTGCTTTATAAATAGCCTTTTAAGGCGTTTTTTATATAATTATTTTTACACACCTAGTATAATGAAATAGCTCTAATATTTTATCACAAATTGAACTTTATCTAAGTATCATTATCAACAAAAGATTAATGCTTTTATATCAATCAGCTTTGGCTTATCTATTTAGCTAAACAGTATTATCCTGTAAACACGCCCCATTACTTGGTGTAAAAACCACTTAATTAGTAACCAATAATTAACCGAAAATCCCCGTAAATAAGCAATCTATTATGTCTAAAATCAGGTATTAAATGTTACTCTAACTTATTTACAACTCATTGATTTACAATACATTAATTTTACAAAAATCATAGAATTACTAAGCAAAAATGCAACTAAAAACAAGGGCAAAATTGTTTACTAAGTATGAAAAAGTATACCGAAGAAAACATAATTCCTTTGTTCCCGCAGGAACCGGAAAAGCCCCTGGAAACGTGGCGTAAGTCTATTCCGGCGCAGGTTTTTCTGAACTACTTCTTTGCGATTAATTACCATATTAATCATACGGATGACGCGAGTATGCAAAACCTGACTTTCTTTCGGGAACATCATGCGCAACTCAATGAGAAAGATATTGAGGCCGTAAATAAAATATTACTTACCAGTTGGAGCACCGAATATGCTTTAAGAGCCACCGCCGAACTGGGTAGCGAAGAATACTTGCGCAATGCTTTACACTGGACATTTCCGCAGGCGTACTACACCATTTTTGCCGGCCTTCAGGCTTTTCTGTATACCTTAAATATTAAGACCAATAGTGCGGTTTTAATTAGCCGAGAGGTGGGCCGGTTGGTGGTGCGTAATGCGTATCCGCGTACGGTGGGTTATTATGCCGCCGGGCCTTACAACGACTTTACCATTCATCGGTTGCCCCTGGCTGGTTACAAACCAGGTTTGCAAATTCCGGAAAAGGAAATAGACGCACAAGCCCAAATTGGTCAGTTTTTACGTACCACCCGCAAAATGCGTGCACAGAGCATACGCAACCAATTACAAAGCAACAGCCAAACGGCTTTGCGTAGTCCTAAAACCGGCAAAGTTTTAGAAAAATGGAATGCGCAACACTGGTCGCAGATTACCTGGCGCATGGGTTATACCACTTTGTTCGATTTACTTAGCCGGCTCCGGATTTCATCGAGCCATAAGGAAATTGACCGGTTTATTGAAGCTGATATTGATTTTAAGTTGTTTCACGAATCACTTTTAGAAATAGTAAGTTACCTGAATGGAATACACGAATGCTACGTAGCCAAAGCCATAGGCCTGGAAAAATACCAGGAGTTGGTAGCCAGCTTACCGGCCCATTTGCAAAACGGATTTGTAGCGGCCCGGTACCAGGATAAAGTTTTGCCGGCCTTAGGTGCCGAAGATATTTACAGGTTAAATTCGGCGGCTTAATAAAGTATATTCTAACTGCATATAATAAAAAGCATTGTTCCCCGGAGGAGCAATGCTTTTTTACTTTTAAGCTTACCTGTACAAATAATATTATTTCTACTCCTTGCCTACCACACCCAATTAAGTCATCCTATTACCCTAGTTACGGCAGTAAGTGGTTAATACTTATGGTTTACTTAGATTATAAATGCTGTTTTATACAGCTTACTCGCAGATAAGCTTAACTTGCACCAGAGTTAAATAATATTTACGGTTATAAGTTAAAATAGCAGGTTTATGCGCGCATTATTATTAATAGATATTCAGAACGATTTTATTCCAGGTGGTGCTTTGGCCGTATCGGGCGGAGATTTAATTATTCCTTTAGCTAACCAATTACAGCCGTACTTTGATTTGGTAGTAGCCACGCAAGACTGGCACCCGCAGAATCATAAAAGTTTTGCTTCTAACCACCCAAATAAAAATGTATTTGACCAAATTAATTTAGATGGCCTGGAACAGGTTCTTTGGCCCGACCATTGCGTTCAGGGAACAGCAGGCGCCGATTTTGTACCAGATTTAAACATGCATAAAGTAGAAGCCATCTTCCGGAAAGGAACCGATCCGGAAATTGATAGTTACAGTGGCTTCTACGACAATGGTCATCGTAAAAGCACCGGTTTAGCCGATTACCTGCGGGGTAAGAACATGAGCCAGGTGTATATAATGGGCTTAGCCGGCGATTATTGCGTTTACTTTTCAGGAAAAGATGCCCTGGAAACCGGCTTTGAGACTTACCTCATCAGCGATGGGGTAAAAGAAATAAATGGGGCTAATTACATAAAAGCACAAACCGATTTTGTAGAGCGGGGCGGTAAAATAATTTCGAGCGCTGACATACTGCTGTAATTCTATTACAAAATATGTATGGTGGGATCTATAAAACGAAAAGACTACGAACATCCGTGGATATCCATAGCCTCTTAGTCTCTCTCGGGGTACTTTTAAGGTAAGCTTACTTACTCACTACTGAACTCTTCTATCTGTATGCCCTTGGCCCCGGCAGAAATCAAGGCTTCGGTAACTACATCTTTAATTCGTTTTAAAATGGTTTCGTGCCCATTAAAAAGACTTTTAATATATTCCGGAACATCTTCGGCGGTGGCTGCCGCCTGCATACCGCCGGCCTGCTCTATCATGTAACACATGGCCTTTATTTTGGGTCCGGGTACTTTTACCTGCGCACTATTAAATTTAATTAAGCCATTGTTTAAATGCTTTTGCACCAACTCTGCTTCAGAAATATTTTTACGTGCCAGTTGCACTACCTGCTGGTAACTTTGCGGATGCAAAAAATCCTTTAACATGGGTTCCAGCATTTTTTGCACGGGTGGTTCACTTACATGGTGGGCATAACTAATAATTTTAAAGAGCCACTTAAGTATTCCATCCGATTCTTCAAATACCAGGTTTACTTCGCACTTCATTCTAATTCCGGTAAATTATTTTCATAAACGGCATTTACCAGAATAAGATATACTATTTGCCGTAATGCCCTCTAATATAAGTACAAAATCTGTATTTTGCTAACAAAATCCGTAAAAAAGCTGATAAAACACCCTTATATGCAATAAGGTATAATACTTATTTTATTTAAGTTAATCTAAATTCAAAGACAATTATAAAATCAATTATACCTTGGTTTGTCTTTAAAGAAGAATAAATGCCGCTCTTGTCTTTAACGTCAGAAAATTAAATAATATTGCTCCGCCACTTTAAACCAGATAAGTTAAATAAATTTAGAATCCTGCGGAAATATTTATGAAATTTGTGATTCTTATTTTAAATAAAAATTATTACGTATGCATTTAAGCGAACAGGAAATACGCCGGCGTCACGAGCGCGAACAGCTGCAAAGCAAAGGCATAAATCCTTACCCTTCCGAACTGTTTCCCGTATCGGCTTTTGCCAAAGACATAAAAGAAAACTTTAAGCCCGAATCTACGGAATACCAGGATGTGTATTTGGCGGGCCGCCTCATGAGCCGGCGGATTATGGGTAAAGCTTCTTTTGCTGAGCTGATGGACAGTACCGGCCGCATCCAGATATATGTATCGCGCGACGATATTGCCCCGACCGAAGACAAATCGCTGTACAACGAAGTATTTAAGAAAATGCTCGACATCGGCGACTTTATTGGTATTCGGGGTTATGTATTTGTTACACAGGTCGGCGAAATATCGGTACACGTAACTGAACTAACCTTATTAAGCAAATCGTTACGGCCGCTACCCATTGTAAAAGAAGCCGTAGACGAGCAAGGAAATAAAGTTACCTACGATGCCTTTACCGACCCAGAGTTACGTTATCGCCAGCGTTACGTAGATTTAGTGGTAAACCCACAGGTACGCAAAACCTTTATTAAACGCACCCAGCTTACCAATTCTATTCGCCAGTACTTAAACGGCAAAGGCTATTTAGAGGTAGAAACCCCTATTCTGCAACCATTGTACGGCGGGGCCGCGGCGCGTCCGTTTAAAACGCACCACAACACCCTGGACATGACTTTGTACCTGCGGATTGCAAACGAACTTTACCTGAAACGCTTAATTGTAGGTGGATTTGATGGGGTATACGAGTTTGCCAAAGATTTCCGGAACGAAGGCATGAGCCGTTTTCATAACCCGGAATTTACCCAGGTAGAACTTTACGTTGCCTACAAAGATTATTACTGGATGATGGACCTGGTAGAAGAAATGGTAGAAAAGGTAGCGCTGGATTTACACGGAACCACCGAAGTACAGGTAGGTGCAAATAAAATTAATTTTGCCCGTCCCTGGAAACGCTATACCATGTTTGAAGCCATCGAGCATTTTACCCAAATTGATATTTCCCAAATGGAAGAGCCGGAGCTACGCGCTACCGCTGAGAAACTGGGCATCCGATTAGATCCCAAAATTGGTAAAGGCAAAATTATCGACGAAATATTTGGCGAAATGTGCGAGCCGCACCTGATTCAGCCAACCTTTATTACCGATTACCCCGTAGAAATGTCGCCGCTGGCCAAACGCCACCGCAGCAAAGAAGGCTTGGTAGAACGCTTCGAGGCCATTTGTAATGGTAAAGAGATTTGTAATGCTTTCTCGGAGCTAAACGACCCCATAGACCAACGGGCCCGTTTTGAAGAGCAACTGGAATTAGGCCGCCGGGGCGACACAGAGGCCATGGTGCTGGACGAAGATTTTCTGCGCGCTTTAGAATACGGTATGCCGCCCACCGCTGGTTTAGGTATCGGCATTGATCGCTTAAGCATGATCATGACCAATTCCAACTCTATTCAGGATGTATTATTCTTCCCGCAAATGAAACCGGAAAACCCGGAGAAACAAGATTAGCTTTACCAAAACAAAAAAGCCTTTTCAAATATTGAAAAGGCTTTTTTGTTTTATATTAAAATAGATTAAGCATCTTCACCTACTTCCGGGCCAGCACCGGTCGGGTTAGTACCTCCAGCAGCACGGCCACCTCTTGGAGGGTTACCGGAGCTGGCATCGGTACCAGTAGTACCAGCTGCGCTGCCAGAAGCATTGGCAGCGGTAGCACCACCTGCGGTACCGGCTGTACCAGTTACGCTATCGGCACCACCCTCGCTGCCACCAGCCAGTTTACCTAAACCCAGGCTGCTTAAAATAGCACCAGTATCCAGGCTGCTTAATTTACCCATGTTATCCTGGAAAGTTTTTTCCAAATCTTTGCTTAATTTACCCGCGTACTTTTTCAGATTATCTCTGGAAACATTACCGCTATCCGGAGCCATTAATAAACCTGCTACTATACCGGCACTAGCTCCCGCTAATAATGCTAAAATAATTTTTCCGCTATTGTCTCTCATAGTCTTAGTTTTTTAGTTTTTTTAAGGTTTAAAAAAAATTGTAGTTACTATTATTTAACTTATTTAAGCTAAATAAAAGCATGATCAAGGGCATAAATTTATAGCTCTATTCAAAACTATATTTTCAGCGGTAATTACGGAAAAATATAGCTTTAGGTAAAATTTATCTTTAGCTATCTTTAAAAATTCAGGATTTTAAAGATTAAATCTCTGAAATAAGGCGTTTAATTTCTGCTTTGCTCTGGCCTAATTTTGTTTCTAGCTTACCCAGCAACTGATCTTCCTGTCCTTCTACATAAGCCAGATCTTCATCGGTTAAGTCGCCGTACTTACTTTTTAAGCGGCCTTGTACCTGGTCCCAGGTGCCTTGCATTTTCAGGCTGCTGCCGGTTCCGGTTATATTTAAATCTTCGAGTTTAGCCATGTATTTACGGGCAACCCGGTCCATTTCGTCGCTCCAATCCAGGGCTTTACGTTTTAGACCTTCCCGGGTATCGCGGCCAGATTCAGGAGCCATTAACAAACCGGCAATAATACCGGCACTGGCACCAGCCAATAAAGCCAACAACACCTTGCCATTTTGGTCATTTACATTATTTAACATTACTTTTTCTTTTTGAGGTTATTTTTCTTTTCGAGATTATTAAAGAAACTTTCTAATAATATTGACTAAAATATTAAACAATAGCCAGTCTATTAAAACATATTAAATTATCTATACGTGGGTAAATAGCAATTGTTAACTTTTACCTGATTTTTAAGTAAATAAAATCTACCTTGGCACAAATTGTTTATTCGCCAGATGCTTAAATAAAAACTTATTGCCAAGCCCTGAATGGTAGTTTCAGAAAATTAATATTTATTACTTTTTACCGAAAATAAGAGTAAACCCAAACGGCTTTACCGTATTAATTCTATATTAAAATAACTGTAGGTTGGTTTATTATTATGAATAAAATACTAAGTTGGGTTAGCCAATTAAATCTAATGCGTTTACATGAATAAAATAGTTTATTGTTTATCTGTCTTGTTGCTCTTAAGCTGTAAACAACCGCAATCTTCTTGTATTGACCCAGCCAAAATAAATCCCGAAGGCATTTGCACCATGCAGTACGACCCCGTTTGCGGATGCGATGGTAAAACCTACGGCAATGCCTGCCAAGCCCAGAACGCCGGCGTAACTTCTTTTACCAAAGGCACTTGCCCCTAAACCTGTAATGTATAAAATAGCTATACCCACTCATGTCCGAAAAAAAATATTTTAAACAAATAAAGCCTTTCCGGGTACCCACCACCGATGGTAAACTTATTGAAGAACATTTTGGCCTGGCTTCTACCCGTACCCCGGCGTACAGCGTAGCCCACATGGTAGCGCCCCCGCACTGGTCGGAACCGCACCAAAAACCCGAGTTTGACGAAATCACCATTGTTATACGGGGCCGGAAAATGGCAGAGGTAGACGGTGAAGAAATTATTTTGGCCGCCGGCGAAACATTATTGGTAAAAAGTGGCGCCCGGGTACGTTATTCTAACCCCTTCGACGAAGAAACCGAATATTGGTCGGTGTGCGTGCCCGCTTTTGATATTGCTACCGTACACCGGGAAGATGAATAGCTTTTAAATTAAATATTGCTAAATAAAAAAGCCGCGGCTCATTAAACTAAATGAGCCGCGGCTTTTTTACTATAAAAAATGAAGCTTAGCCCTGCTGATTGGCTTGCATCAGGTTAACCACATCTTCAGAAATTCCCATGCTGGAGAAGCCACCATCGTGCATCAGGTTTTGCATGGTTACATACCGGGTAAAATCCGAGAATAACGAAATACAATAATCGGCACAAGCTTCGGCCGGCGCATTACCCAACGGCGACATTTTATCGGAATAATCGTAAAAGACATCAAACCCACCCACACCGGTGCCGGCTGTGGTTTTAGTAGGTGATTGCGAAATAGTATTTACCCGCACTTTATTCTTTTTGGCCATGCGGTAGCCGTAGCTGCGGGCAATAGACTCCAGCATGGCTTTGGCCTGGGCCATATCAGTGTAATCGGGGAATACGCGTTGGGCCGCAATATAAGACAAAGCCACAATAGAGCCCCACTCGTTCATGGCGTCTTGTTTCTCGGCTACGGCCATAACTTTATGGAATGATAAAGCCGAAATATCTAAGGTTTTGAGGAACCACTCGTAATTTAATTCACCGTAAGCTTTCCCTTTCCGGATATTGGGGCTCATACCAATCGAGTGTAACACAAAATCTAATTTACCACCTAATATTTCCTGAGCCTGGGAGAATAAATTTTCTAAATCTTCTACCGAAGTCGCATCGGCCGGAATAATTTGTGCGCCGCAGGTTTCGGCTAATTTATTTATTTCGCCCATCCGCATGGCCAAAGGCGCATTGGTTAAAACAAACTGGGCGCCTTCTTCGTGGGCTTTCAGGGCAACTTTCCAGGCAATTGATTTTTCGTCTAGTGCGCCAAAAATAATTCCTCTTTTTCCTTGTAATAGGTTATATGCCATAGGTACTTTTTCGGTTTATCGTTGTTGGGATTCTATTTTAGAAATGCAATATTATTAAATATGCGCCAAGCTTCGGAGATATTTTTATATTTATTTGCCGGATGGAATAAATCAGTACGCTTATTAAGCATTTTACTGCCGGTAATTAAATAAGTGTTTGGCAAAAATAATGCATCTGTTTTATTGCAGATGCATTATTTAACCGCAATATTTTCAACCCAGATTTAACTTGTATGGATGATTTTACATAGCCAATAATTCACGGGCACTTTGGAAGGCCGTATCGCTGGGGTTGGCGCCGGCAATCATTTGGGCAATTTCACGAATACGTTCTTCTTCGGTTAACTTTTTAATCCGGCTAATGGTGCGGTCGGCGCGATCGTCTTTGTACACAAAGTAATGTGCATTGCCCTGCGCCGCCATTTGGGGTAAATGCGATATAGCAATTAATTGGTGTTTGCGGGCCATTTGCTGCATCATACGCCCAACTTTTACGGCTACTTCGCCCGAAATACCCGTATCAATTTCATCAAAAATAATGGTTGGCAGCGCGGTTTTATCGGCGAGTAAATATTTTACACACAACATTAACCGCGAAAATTCGCCGCCCGATGCCGCTTTGCTTAAAGTTTGCGGTGCCGCGCCTTTGTTGGCACTAAATAAAATATTGATAACATCAGTACCGGTAGCCGTGGGCGCGCTGGTATTATGCTGAATAACCAAACGAGCATTGGGCATGCCTAAATCGGCAAGAAGCGTATGCAGTTCTTCTTCAAATTTCCGAAAAACAGCTTGCCGGCTTTCAGATAAAGTTTGGGCTAGCGCTTGCACCTGGTTAAAGGCCGCTTCCATTTCTATTTTGGTAGCCGCCAAACCTTCGTCCAGGTTCTGGACACTGCTTACTTTTTCTTCTAATTCAGCCTGAATCGCTAATAATTCGGCGTTGTTGCGGGCCTGGTGTTTGCGCTGCAGGGTATAAATTACATTTAGCCGCTCCTGTACCTGCTCGGCTTTTTCGGGGTCGGCTTCGGTTTTGCGCTCGGCATCTTCCAGCTCGCCCACTATATCGTTCAGTTCAATGGCACAACTATCCAGACGTTCTTTTAGAGTACGGTAATGCTCGCCGTATTCGGTAAGCTGCCCCACCAAATAGGTGCCGTCTTTTAAACCCGATAAAACATTAAATTCAGATTCTGATAAATATTGAATGACCTGGCTTAATTTTAACTTAATTTCTTCGGCGTGCTCCAGTTGTTTTAATTGGTCTTCCAGTTCTTCCTGCTCGTCGGGTTGCAGTTTGGCCTCCAGGAGTTCATTGAGTAAAAAGCTGTTATAATCCAGCTCCTTTTGCGACTGGGCCAGTTGCGCCTCCATTTTCTTGTAATCCGATTCGAGTTGTTTGTACCGGCGGAAGGCTAAAACGTATTTTTCTTTTAAGCTGGCGTTGGCCGTGTACAAATCAATTAAATTTAACTGGTAAGCCGTATCGCCAAGGAGCAAAGTATCGTGCTGCGAGTGGATGTCCATTAACTTGGCACCCAGCAGTTTAATGGTATCTAAGGTAACTGGGGTATCGTTTACAAAGGCCCGCGATTTACCGGCCGGAGTAATTTCGCGGCGCAGAATACAGTTTTTATCAAAATCTATATCTTCATCGGCAAAAAACTCCTGCAGGTTATATTCACCAATATCAAAAACACCTTCAATCACGCATTTTTCGGCGGTATTAAATAATATTTTGGTATCGGCCCGGTTGCCCAACAGCAGGCCAATGGCACCCAGCATAATGGATTTACCAGCTCCGGTTTCGCCGGTAATTATATTAAGCAACGGCGACGGTTGCATCTCCAGACGCTCAATTAAAGCATAGTTTTTTATTTTCAGATCAATCAGCATGAATCAATAGTCTGTTTCTTTATCGAATACTACTTCTTGGATGGTGGCTAAATTTAAGATGTGTTTATGCCGCCGCGGATCCAGTACTACTAAGTGTGCTTCGGTAATCTCCAGAATTTGTCCGCTGTGTACAACGTGATCGGCCAGGATAACGTGCCCTTCCTGGCCTATGATTTCTGTTTTTTTTGAGAGAATATCCCGGCGAAAAATTCTTACCTGCCTCTTACCCAATTTTTTAAATAATAAAAATAAATAAAATATTATGAATTATTTCCGGGTAAATTGTTCAAGACATTTAAGGTTGGTACTGCGTAAGAACCTAGCATTGGTTATCGAATTTACCAGCCTATAAAGTTACGTAATACTGAAGTAACTTAATTCATAAATTCTAATTCAATAATTTATTTTTACCGCTGCACCAAAGGCTGGTACTTGGTAATATTGGTGGGGTCTATTTGGGAGAGCACACTGTACACCGTTTGCTTTTCGGTAGGATTGGCATTTTTAAAAATAGAAACGATTTCGTCGGCTTTGGTTTCAAAGAAAGAGCGCAGCACAGCAGCCCCTGGCCGGAGCTGGGCTACCTGCTGAATATTCTGAATAGCTTGCAATACGTTTTTACGGGCTTCTTCGGGTTTCTGAATAAATATATCCATGCCTTGGCGGTAGTATAAATATTGCGCCTGCCGGAAACCTTCCAGCTGCGGATCCTGCAAATTATTTAGTAACCAATACCGGCTACGGGTATCATCGCCGTTAGAACTCCAACCACCCGGATTTGGTGCCTGCGAAGCCGACACGGTTAATATTTGTAAAGCCCGGTCGTAGTACGGGGCACCACCCATGCGGGTAAAGCTATCGCGATCCAAGCCAATAATCAAATAAGCGTAATACGATAATAATGAAGATAAGCTGGAGGTAAATGTATTGTCAGAAAATTGCAGCGGTTGCGCCTCGATGTAATCAAAGGCCCAGCTTTTATCTACCAACGATACCAAAGGCGTTTCGTAACCGGTACCGTAAACCGGTCGGCTAACAATTACCTGGGCAATGGCACCGTAAGTGCCAATTTGCGGAACCTGGGTAATGGTAATAAGCATTCGGCATTTGATTCGTTCTTCGGGGCGGTACGTATCGTTGGTCCAGCGGCGGTTATTTAAAAAATTAGAAATAGCATTGCGCAAGTCTACAAAAACCCGACGGTCCGATACTTGTACTTGGTCGCTGTTAATCACTACATCGCATTGTAACTCTTGCGCCTGCAGGGGCAAATAACTGAGTACCCCCAGCAAAAAGAAGGTAAAATATTTATACATACATTCTGTTGGCTATAAAGGCTACTATGTCCCGGGCCACCTCTGTTTTTGATTTCAAAGGAAAATCCGTGCTTTTATCCTTTTCAATAATGGTAATTTTGTTTGTATCGTGCCGAAAGCCGGCACCTGCATCCTGCAACGAATTTAAAACGATCAGGTCCAGGTTTTTAGTCTGTAACTTAGCCTGAGCATTAATAGTTTCATTGTCGGTTTCCAGCGCAAATCCGACGGCAAATTGGTCTGGTCGTTTGGTTAAGCCCAGTGTTTTAGCAATGTCTACGTTCTTCACCAATTCCAGCGTCAGGTTATCTTCCTTCTTTTTAATCTTTACTCCTGATACATTTTTGGGCTTGTAATCGGCTACGGCGGCGGCAAACACCCAAATATTCGCTTCCGGTGCCAAAGCTTTGGCTTGGGCGTACATTTCGTCGGCGGTGGTTACAGAGAAAACCTGAATATTGGCATGCTGCGCTTTTTGGGCGGTAGGGCCACTTACCAAATAAACCCGCGCCCCGGCCTGGGCAAACTGTTCGGCCAAAGCATAACCCATTTTACCGGTAGAGTGGTTGCCAATAAAACGTACCGGATCGATAGGCTCGTAAGTAGGCCCGGCGGTAAGCAAAACTACTTTATTTTTAAGCAAGATCGGGGGTATGGTTGGTAGTACTAAAATGCTGCGCAAGAACTTGTAAAATTTCTTCGGGCTCGGCCATGCGCCCTTGCCCTACCAGGCCGCTGGCCAGTTCGCCGTAACCAGCTTCTAAAAGCGTATTGCCATATGCCATCAGTTTTTGCCGGTTGGCTGATACTGCCGGGTGCACATACATATCCAGGTCCATGGCCGGGGCAAAAAATACCGGGCAACGTGCCGATAAATAAACTGCCGATAGTAAATTATCGCAAAAGCCATTGGCCATTTTAGCTAAAGTATTGGCGCTGGCCGGGGCAATTACCAAGGCATCGGCCCACAAGCCCAAAGCCACGTGGTTGTGCCACTCGCCGGTAGCATCGCTTTTGGTAAACTCGGTTAAAACCGGCCGTTTAGACAAAGTACTTAAAGTTAAGGGCGTTATAAAAGCAGAAGCAGAGGCCGTCAGGATTACCTGCACCTCTGCTTCTGCTTTAATTAAGAGCCGGGTAAGATGTGCGGCTTTATACGCCGCAATACTCCCGCAAACGCCCAGTATAATTTTCTTCTGCCGAAGCATGCCCTACTTATTCGGCACCTTCGTCGTCGCCCCGACGATAGAATATTTTATCTTCCAGGAATTCTTCTACCGCTAAATTGGTAGGCTTAGGCATACGCTCGTAATATTTCGAAATCTCGATCTGCTCCCGGTTTTCAAAAACTTCTTCCAGGTTATCTACGGTAGTGGCAAACTCAGCTAATTTAGCATTGAGCTCTTCTTTAATTTTTACCGAAATTTGGTTGGCCCGTTTAGAGATAATAGATACCGACTCGTAAACATTACCGGTTTCATTTGCAAAATCGGCCATGTTGCGGGTTACAATAGATGCAGGTACTTGTGCCATATTATTAAGTTGTAAGTTTTTCGTTTAAAGTTGTAAGTAATTAGTTGTTAGTAGTTAGTTCTCTTATATGAGTTCTATTATCCAATGTCTAGTATCTAACATCTAATCTCTAATTTTTATTTTTGTTCTGCATTAGCCGCCGTATTGGGTGCTTTTAAGCGTTCCAATTGTTTCGTGCTCCGGTCGTAAATAGATTCTGCGTTACGTAAAAATTTGCTTTTCGGATATTTATCAATGAAGGCCTGGTAAAAACCAACCGCATCGAAGTAACGTTCCCGTTGTTTTTCCGGTACACTTTCTTCGGCCAGGTTAAATTGCGCCAATATTCTTAAATAAGCAGCTTCTTCGTTAAAATCGCTGGCCGGGTATTCGCGTTCAAAGGTAGTAAACGCTGTAACGGCTGCCTGATAATACCGCATTTGGCTGTACAACCTGGCTGTTTCAAAAGCTTTGCGTTCGAGTTTAGCCGCCAGTTCGTCGTACATCTGAGTGGCTTCTTCTTTGTATTTGGTTTCGGGAAAGCGGTTTAAAAATTCCTGAATAGCCGTAATGGCCGTTTGGGTACTGGATTGGTCTAGGTTAAATTCCGGCGAATCATTGTAAAGCGCTTTGGTGTGCATAAACAAACTTTCTTCGGCGTACGGGCTACGGCCGTACGTATCAAAAAAGTTCCGGAATAATTCGGCACTGGTTAAATACAGCCGCTCGTGGTATTGGGTATATGCGTACAGAAATGCGGCTTTCTCTGCTTCTTCGCGGCCGGCCAGCAAAGGTCTAATTTCTTCCAGCAATACGCCGGCCCGGTAATAATCTTTTTTCTCGTAATATTTTAGCGCAGCCTGGTATTTCTGGTCAACGTTGGTGCTCTTTAATAGTTTGTTGTATTCGCCGCAACTGCTAAACAATATCAAGCAAACGAAAAAGAATATATATATTTTAGATAATGGATTCATGCAGGGACAAAATTAGGAATATTTCTTTCTATATCCAAGCACCATAACGGTAGCCCAGTCTTCCTATTGTTAAGATTTATGAATATTTACTTCAGGTTTATTTTGGCCGATGGCGTAGTCTTTAAGTTTGCTTTGGCGTTGGGTTTGCCTTTAGCGCTATTAGCCGCGGCTTTTTTAGTATTATTTTTTTTATTCTCTTTGTTTGTTTGCGCCACTACTGCCGCCCGCTTTGGTTTAACCGATTTTTTGGTCCGTTTCGCCAATACCTGGGCCTTGGTCGGCTTTTCGTCGATGCGCCATTTAAAGCCTTTTAGCCGCTTGTCGGGCTCTTTTAGCTCGTGCGGCGGAATAAAGCTAGCGTCGGGATTGGTCAGGTAAGATATGGTTTGCAGTTTGCGCTCTTTAAATTTAATAATAATATCGCTACAAACAGTTTTATTCATACCGGTTAATACCGAATCGCCTTCCAAAGCAAAATAAATGGTTTCGCCGTTACCGTTTACATCTACCCGCCTAATATTGCCTGCCTGAAAAAAAGCCGTCATGTCGCGGCCTTTTATCTGGTTCAGGTTTTTCAAAGTATCTTCCGAAATGATAAAGGCGTTGCTGTACATGTACATGCGGTCGATGGTTTTATTTTTCATTTGCATGTTCATCCTATCCGACACCAATTGACTGTTGTTACTCCACAAAATCGGGTCGTAGTTCAACATCATCAAAGAATCGGTTAAATTATAACTCAACGAATCGCATTTGCCTTGCAAATCTTTTTTAAAGATGCGTACATCGTAGTAAGCATACAAAAAATCTTTCTTCTTCGGATCTTTAAAATCTATTGAAACCAACGTATCTGCCGAAATAAACAAGGTATCGTCGGATACCAGGGAACGCATAACCGGGCTACCCGAAACCTTTGATTTGCCCAGGCCCTGCCAATGCTGCACCACCTGCCCCGTAATAATTACTTTATTCTTCTGGTCTTTAGAAGTCATTTTTACGTTGCCCGAGGCGTACAAATATTCTTTGGCTTTATTATGCTGCAATACTTTACCGGCAATGGTATAATCCGGCGTTTCGGCTTGGGCTTCCAGAAACCGCGATTCGCCGGTAACGGTATTGTGGTAACCACCGGTGGCCAATAAATTCTGGTCCTTGCTTTTGATGCGCGTAGGCGCCACAAAATATACAATCTTATTTATGGTATTGTACTGCAGCGTATCAGAAGTAATATCGGCTTCTTTGCCCACCAAATGCACATTGCCCCGGAAAGATAATATTTTGGTATCGGCGTTGTAATTGCCAAAGCGGCTGGTGAGGGTATTTTCGGTTTCCAGAATGGTACCGCCTTCGGTGTAGCGCCCAATATGGGTATTCATGTTATACACCAGCGACGGCGTGGTTAAAGTCATTTTTTCATCGCGCAGCGTAACCCCGCCTTTAAAATTAGCTATCTTGGCGTTGCCATCGTAAGAAGCGGTACTGCTGGTAATATTTAAGGCATTTTGCACCACCCGTACATTGCTGAAAATATCAACATAATTACGATTATTGTCGGTAAATAAATGGGCCGAGTCGCAGTAAAGAAAAGTATCTTTTTGCTTTAGCTGAACGTTGCCAAGTAAACGTTTAAATTTTTCACCGGCGCGCAAACCACTTTCTAGAGACTCCGCGCCTATCAATTCGATTTGATCTTGCGCTTTAAGGGCAAAAGAAGTTAAAAGCAGAAGAAGAGAAAAAAATACTTTTGTTCTTTTCATTAAGAAATAGAATAATTGCGCAAAATTAAGAAATAATACCCGTTGTACTCTTATGACCGATAAAGTTTTAGCTTATATACAAGGGCAAAACCTTTTTTCACTTTCCCACCGCCTTGTTTGCACCATTAGTGGTGGCATAGACTCCGTGGTATTATGTGACATTTTATTTAAACTTAAAATTCCTTTTTGTTTGGCGCACGCCAATTTTGGTTTACGCGGCGAAGAATCGGATGCTGATGAATTATTCGTCAAAAAGCTGGCCAAAAAATACGCAGTAGAAGTTTACACCGAACATTTCCAAACCGAAGAATTTGCCCGGGAAGAAAAAATATCGATCCAAATGGCTGCCCGGTTTTTGCGTTACAATTGGTTTGAGCAACTCCGGCAACAATTAGGCTACGACTATATTGCTACTGCGCACCACCAGAACGATGCCACCGAAACGATATTGTTAAATTTAACCAAAGGTACAGGAATTGCCGGCTTGCACGGCATTTTACCTAAAAATGGTTACCTGGTGCGGCCGCTGCTGTGCTTAGATAAAGACGATATTTACGAATATGTAACCCAAAACCAACTTATCTGGCGCGAAGACAGCTCGAACGATAGCACCAAATACCAGCGCAACCTTATCCGGCACGAGGTTATTCCGGTGTTAAAAAAAATAAACCCGAACCTGGAAACCACCATGCACCAAACGGTGGCTAAAATTTCGGGAGCCGAACAAATATACCGGGCTTATATAAACCAGGTCAGGAGCCAAACCAACCGCCAGGAAAACAACGTTGATTATTTTGATATAACCGCTCTGCAACAAGTTACCGCATTGCCCGTGGTGTTATATGAGTTGCTCCGCGATTATAATTTTAATTACGATACCACCCAGGCTATTCTGGAAAGCTTTACCGCCATACCCGGTAAAACATTCTCTTCGGCCACGCACGAGTTGGTAAAAGACCGCGACCAACTGGTAATTACCCCAAAAAATCTGGCTGGTTATGGTTCTTTTACCTTAAACGATAACGCTACTACTTTTACCGCCGACAGCCTGCACTTAGAAATAAACCGGTTAGTCGCCGCTGGCTATAATGTACCCCGTAGTAAAAAAATAGCCGCTTTAGATGCTGCACTGCTGCAATTTCCGCTTAAAATCCGGCCCTGGAAAGAAGGCGATTGGTTTGTACCACTGGGTATGAACGGCAAAAAGAAACTCAGCGATTTTTTTATTAACGAAAAAATTCCGGTTAACCTGAAAAAGAATATTTGGGTTTTGGTTTCAGACAAATCAATTGTTTGGATAATTGGCTACCGGCTGGATAACCGTTTTAAAATTACCGACAAAACCGAACAGGTACTGGAAATAAAATTAAGAAGCTAATCTCTAAAAAAATCAGCTATTTAGTGGTTTAAAAGATTAAATTGACTTTTGGGCTAGCTTAAGTACTTGTTTTTACCCGGTTAAAATCCAATCTCTATTATAAAGAGGGTCATTATAGTAAAAATACGGGTAAAAAAATGTATATTTAGGTTTAAACGATAAACCTATGTCCCAGTTATTTCAAAATCCAGCTATATTATGGTTCGCGGCAGGTTTAGTTTTATTCCTGGCCGAATTTTTATTACCCGGTCTTATCCTGGCCTTTTTTGCCGTGGGAGCCTGGGTAACTGCCCTACTTTATTTAATCCTTAATTTTGGATTTAATAGCCAATTGGTGGTATTTATAAGTACCTCAGTATTAAGCTTAGTTTTACTGCGCCGGTATATGCTCCAGAATAAAGCCCTGTTTTCTTTTTCTGGCGGACAGGACAATGAGCTTACCCGCGAATTTATTGGTTACACCTGCACGGTTTCGGAACCTATTAACCCTGGTCCGGAAGGTGGTCGGGTTTTATTCCGGGGTACCAACTGGAAAGCGCACGCCAACGTGGCCGTTCCGGCCGGCACTTCGGTACGCATTGTATCCAAAGACAGCATCGTACTTTTTGTAGAACCTATTAACTAAAATCATGACGACTACTATATTATTAATTGGCTTAGCCCTTTTTATCATATTGCTTTTTATATCGGCCCTAAAAGTGGTGCCGCAACGCTCCGTATTTATTGTGGAGCGGCTGGGTAAATTCCATGCCAGCCTGGAACCGGGCTTTCATATTCTGATTCCTTTTATTGATAAGGTGGTTTACCGCCATACGCTAAAAGAACAGGCCATTGATGTGCCCCCGCAAAACTGTATTACCCGCGATAATATTGCCGTAGAGGTAGATGGTATTTTGTACCTGCAGGTTGTTGATCCGGCCAAATCGTCGTACGGTATTGATAATTACCGTTTTGCGGCTATCCAGATTGCCCAGACTACCATGCGGAGCGTAGTAGGTAAATTAGAACTGGACCGCACTTTTGAAGAGCGGGAAACCATAAATGCCAGTATTGTAAATGCCGTAGATGTAGCCAGCGATCCGTGGGGTGTAAAAGTAACGCGCTACGAAGTTAAAAATATTAACCCGCCGGCTACAATACGGGATGCTATGGAAAAACAAATGCGCGCCGAAAGGGAAAAACGGGCCATTATTGCCGAATCGGAAGGTGATAAACAAGCCCGCATTAACCGGGCCGAAGGGGAAAAATCGCAGATGATTGCCGTATCGGAAGGGGAAAAGCAGCGCCGCATAAACGAAGCAGAAGGCCGGGCTGCCGAAATTGAACGCATTGCCTCTGCTACTGCCCAGGGCATCCGGGAGATTGCCTCCGCCATAAACGCCGAAGGTGGTATGAAAGCTGTTAACCTGCGCGTAGCCGAACAATATTTAACGGAATTTGGCAAACTGGCCAAAACAAATAATACCATGATTATCCCGACCGATTTAGCTGATATTTCGGGCGTGGTGGGTAGCATTACTTCGGTTATGCAACGCATGAAAGAAGAACCGACTATTAATTCTAACGGCCGGTCGCAGCCGCTTTCTAAGTTGCCCGTAGATGGTCATTAACAAAATATTGAGAGCAGCATAATTTTATAAGATATTCTCTTTTACAAAATATTATCTAACCTAAAAACAAAGAGCCGGCTAAATAGCCGGCTCTTTGTTTTTACTTTTAACTTAATATTATTTCTTTGCCGATGCGGCCGATGCGTTGTTGCGCCGGCCAAACTTTCCGCCAAAGAAATCGCCTTTGTTCCACTCGGGTCGCTTGGCATCATTGGCCGTTAAATAACCGATCAGGAAATTGGTTTTTACGTGCATGGCAGCCGCATTAAAATCAAACGGTTGGTTCATGTCGTCCTGGGGCTTGTGGTAAATGGTTTTCCGCCAATCAGCAATAATTTTGGCCCCGTCTTTGTTCGGGTCGCCGGTTAAAATTCCGCCCTTAATAAACAACGCCGGAATGCCTTTCTTGATAAAGCTGTAATGATCGCTCCGGGTAAATACTACTTCTTCCGGGGCTGGGTCAGGTGTAATTTTTAAGTTAAGGTATTTAGCCGTGGCTTCTACCGGTCCGCGCAAACTCGAGTGCTGAATTCCGTGCGGAATAATATCTAAAAGCGGGTAAAAGAAAAACGGCATATCAATGGCTAAATTGGCTACTAAGCTACCATCGGGCACCGTGGGGTTATTTGCAAAATAATCCGACCCCTGTAAACCCAATTCTTCGCCGGTACACGACAGAAATATAATGGATCTTTTGGGTGCTTTGGGTAAGCGTTTATAAGCCCGGGCCGTTTCGAGTAAAAAAGCCGAACCAGAAGCATTGTCGTGGGCGCCATTATTTATAGAATCGCCGTTTACCGGTACCGATAATCCTAAATGATCTAAGTGGGCCGCATATACTACGTATTCATTTTTTAACTGCGGATCGCTGCCGGGCAAAATGCCAATAATATTCTGGCTCTGGATAGCATTGTAACGGGTTTGGGTAGTAATAGAAACCGATACCGGCAAATTAATTGAAGCAGATTTCCCTTCCTTTAATACAGTCACTGATTGGTACAAATCGGTTCCGGAACCCGTAAATAAATCGTTGCCTACACCTTGTACCACTACCGCCAGGCCCTTTAAGGCGGGTAAATACGTGTTGGGGGTGCCATTGGGGCCGGCCCACCAGGTACTACCGGATTTAATGCGCTTGGCGTAGGCATTCCAGGTAGCATTATTTTCGCCGGCGGCAATTACCGAAATCATACCTACGGCACCTTTCTGGGCAGCAATGCTGTTTTTGGTTACGGCTGATGAAAAATAAGCTTTTTCATTATTAGGAAATTTTTCCGGGGCACCGGAGATATACATAACAATTTTGCCTTTAACGTCCAAGTTGGCATAATCGTCGTAATTGAGCTCGGGTGCCGACACGCCATAGCCCACAAAAACTACGGGTGCGGTTATTTGGGTTTCGGGCTGGCCCATATTGGGTTGCAGTACATAATCGGATAAATACGTGAGCGTTTTTGCCTGGCCGTTCCGGATTATTTTAAAAGCACTTTGGGGCTCTACCACTACCCCCGACCGCAAGGGCACTTCTTGCATATAAGAATTATTTCCGCCGCCGGGCTGCAAGCCTATATTCTGAAACTGCGTAGCCATGTATTTGGCCGCAATCCCAAAACCGGGTTTACCGGGCCGGCGGCCCGCCAGCAAATCATCCGACAGAAACGTCATGTGGGCTTTAATCGCTTCGGGGCTAACCGCATCAATGGTTTTTTTTATTTCTTTGGCTTTTAGCTGCTTGGCATACTGGGCTGCAGCGGGCTCTGCCGTCAGGCCCATAAGAGCCAGTAAACATAAAGTGGTGGTAAACGAGAAATTCTTGATTTTTAAATAATGAGCAGGAAATAAACGCATTTAATAAATTTTAATTATGAACCAACAGTTAATGTACTTATCTGCGCCTGGATAGTTATACAAAATTAAAGAATAAAGATTTAAATAAGGCTCCTAATTTATCTCCGGTAAAATTTAGTTGCCCGCCTTATTCAGAACATTTTTACCCCAGATGCTATTACCTTCTTTTAAAATTATTAATTTACCCCGCTGGTAAACTACTTTAGCAAGTTTACCAGCAGTATTTATATCAGTTAAAACCTTTAAAGTTTTTATAACGTCTCCGCCACCCTTTAAAATATTTAAACATGGAAAAATCAGGTAAACTGCGCAGTACCGAATGGTTTGGCAAGCGCGACAAAATGGGATTTATTTACCGCAGCTGGATGAAAAACCAGGGTTTGCCCGACCACGAATTTGATGGCCGCCCGGTAATCGGGATTTGCAACACCTGGTCGGAGTTAACGCCTTGCAACGCGCATTTCCGCGAAATAGCCGAACGCGTTAAGCGGGGGGTCTTTGAAGCCGGCGGCTTTCCGCTGGAATTTCCGGTAACCTCTCTCGGCGAAACCCTGATGCGCCCTACGGCGATGCTCTACCGCAACCTGGCCAGTATGGACGTAGAAGAATCGCTCCGGGCTAATCCGTTAGACGGTGTAGTATTGCTGGCCGGCTGCGACAAAACCACCCCGTCTACTTTAATGGGCGCCCTTAGTGTAGATATTCCCACCATTGTGGTATCGGGCGGGCCTATGCTCAATGGCAAATACCAGGGCCGCGATATTGGTTCGGGTACCGACGTCTGGAAATTCAGCGACGATTTGCGCACCGGCAAAATAACGCTTAAAGATTTTATGCTGGCCGAAAATTGCATGTCGAGAAGCAGCGGCCACTGCATGACTATGGGCACCGCCTCTACCATGGCCTGTATGGTAGAATCGTTGGGCATGACCTTGCCGGGCGGAGCCGCTATTCCGGCCGTAGATGCCCGCCGCAAAATATTGGCCCACCTGGCCGGCAGCCGCATTGTAGAAATGGTAAAAGAAGATTTACGCCCCTCCCAAATCCTTACGCGTCAGGCTTTTGAAAACGCCATTATGGTTAATGCCGCCGTAGGCGGTTCTACTAATTTTATTATTCATTTGCTGGCCATTGCCGGCCGGGTTGGAGTACCGTTAGAACTCGATGATTTTGATACCATTGGCAGCCACATTACTTTTCTGGTAAACCTGATGCCTTCGGGTAAATTTCTGATGGAAGATTTTTACTATGCCGGCGGGGTGCCCGTCGTTATGAAAGAATTAGGCGAGCAATTACACCTCGATGTTAAAACCGTAAATGGCCAAACCCACCGCCAGAATATAGAAGATGCCGTTTGTTACAACCGCGAGGTAATTTTCAGCATTGATAACCCCATATTAAAAGAAGGCGGTACAGCGGTAGTAAAAGGCAATTTATGTTCGAATGGGGCCGTAATTAAACCATCGGCGGCTACACCGGCCTTAATGCAGCACCAGGGCCGCGCCGTGGTTTTCGAAAATATTGAAGATTACCACGCCCGCATCGATGATCCGGACCTGGACATTGACGAAAACTGCATCATGGTTTTAAAAGGCGTAGGGCCGCGGGGCTATCCGGGTATGCCCGAAGTAGGGAATATGGCTTTACCCAAAAAAATATTAGCCCAGGGCATTACCGATATGATCCGGATTTCGGATGGACGCATGAGTGGTACGGCCTTTGGCACGGTTTTCCTACACGTATCGCCAGAATCGGCCATTGGTGGCACCCTGGCGCTGGTACAAAACGGCGATTTAATTCAGGTAGACGTTAAAAACCGGCGGCTGGATTTATTGGTTTCCGATGAAGAGTTAACCACGCGCCGGTCTAACTGGGTAGCACCGCCACCCCACACCGACCGGGGCTACGTAGGCTTATACTGCCGGCATGTACAACAGGCCCACCTGGGTGCCGATATGGATTACCTGGTCGGTAACTCCGGCTCAGCCGTTCCCCGCGATTCGCATTAACGGTAAATCATTAAATAGTAAGTTTTAAGCTGTAAGTTCTTAAATTTTGGTTTTAATTATTTCACATAGAACTTGTTTAGCACTTTATCAAATAAACTTGCCGCCGCCATTAGTGGTGTTATCACCGCCAATCTATTTGCCTTTTTATTTCCTAGGGGCACTACGGCTAGGGCAAAATTATTTGTCAATCTTGATATAATAAACAGGCCATTTTACTACCGATAATCAAACTAGCAACCCCCTGCCCTGCTTCAAATATTAAGCAGGCGGGGGTTTGCTTTAACCAGATTATTTTACCGCTAATATTTACTTAAACCTGTTTGCTGCTTTTCAAAGATTCTACGTCCTTAATCCACGAGGCTTATAAAATCTTAATCAGCTCAGTTATTCTAGCATTAAAATATTAAACTGCATAAGCGTTAAAATAACCATTCTAATCTGTAGAGGCTTAACAGTCGCTTATTTCCTCTCCTTCTTTTTACCTATCTTTACCCTTATTTAAAAACTTAATTATCTTTTATTAATAATGTATAAACCTATTTTACCCCTTCTGGTGGGTGTCATGTTCTGGTCGGGTATGGGCCAAACCCAAGCCCAGACTCAGAAAAAGTGGCAGGTAGATGCTGCCCACGGCCCGGCCAAAGAAGTTACCATTTCTACTTCCGAAGGCACCTGGATGAACCTGGACGTTAGCCCCGACGGCAAAGAAATTGTTTTTGATTTATTGGGCGATATTTATACTCTACCTATTACCGGTGGCACCGCCAAGTTAATTGCGGGCGGACGCGCGTACGAAGTTCAACCCCGTTACAGCCCCAACGGTAAATTTTTTTCGTTTACCTCCGACCGCGACGGCGGCGACAATATCTGGATTATAAACCGCGACGGCAGCAATGCCCGCAGCGTAACAAAGGAAAATTTCCGGTTATTGAATAATGCGGCTTGGTCGCCGGACGGCCAATATTTGGTAGCCCGTAAACATTTTACCGGAACTCGTTCTTTGGGTGCCGGCGAAATGTGGGCTTATCATACGGCAGGCGGCACTGGTATCCAACTCACCAAACGCAAAAACGACCAGCAAGATGCCGGGGAACCCACCGTTTCGCCGGACGGCCGCTACGTATATTTTAGCGAAGACATGAGCGGCGGCAACTTCTTTGAATACAACAAAGACCCGAACGGCTTAATTTATATGATCCGGCGCGTCGATCGCCAAACCGGCGATATCGAAAATATAGTTGCCGGCAACGGCGGTGCGGTGCGGCCGCAGCTATCGCGCAATGGCAAATACCTGGCGTTTGTTCGGCGGGTAAGAACCAAATCGGTATTGTTTGTGCAAAATATAACTACCGGCGAAGAATGGCCGGTGTACGATGCTTTAAGCAAAGACCAGCAGGAAGCCTGGGCCATTTTTGGTGTGTACCCCAATTACGCCTGGACTCCCGACGACAAACATATTATTATCTGGGCCGAAGGTAAAATCCGGAAAGTAGACATCAGCAAGCAAAACCAAGCCGCCGAGATTCCTTTTACCGCGCAGGCAACGCACCAGATTACCGACGCTGTAAAATATAATTTTGGTCCGGAAGGAATCTCCCCGGCCCAATTTACCGCCAAAGCCATCCGGCACGCGGTAACATCGCCCGACGAAAAATACCTGGTTTTTAGTGCTGCCGGCTACCTTTACAAAAAGCAATTACCCAACGGCAAACCCGTGCGGCTTACTAAAGGTACTGATTATGAATATTACCCGGCCTTTAGCCCCGATGGTAAAAGCCTGGTGTACGTAACCTGGAACGACCAAAACTTAAGCGCCATTTACAAAACCGACCTGAACGGTAATAATCCGGTAAAACTTACTTTGGAAAAAGGCTTTTATGTAAACCCAACCTTTTCGCCGGACGGCAGCAAAATTGTTTACCAGAAAACGGGCGGCAATGATCACCAGGGGTTTGCTTTCGGTAAAAACTCTGGTATTTATTATATATCGGCCCAGGGCGGCAATCCTACCCTGGTACAAAAAGGCGGCAGCAACCCAATATTTAATAAAACCGGAAACCGTATTTATTTTTCGGGCAGCGAAGGCGAAAATTTTGCCTTAAAAAGTGTGGATTTAGCGGGCAAAGAACCCATAACCCACGTTTATTCTAAATATACTACCCAATTTTTACCCAGCCCCGATAACCAATGGGTAGCGTTTAACGAACTTTTTAATGTTTACATAGCACCTTTACCCGCTACCGGCAAAGGAATGGAATTAAGTGCCGAATCTAAGGCCATTCCGGTGGCCCGCGTTACCCGCGATGCCGGTAATAGCCTGCACTGGACCGCCGATAGCAAAAAATTACATTGGCTACTGGGCGAGGAATATTTTACCAACGACCTTAAAAACCGCTTTACTTTTGTAGAAGGAGCCGTTACCAAAATTCCGCCGCTCGACTCTACGGGAGTAAAAATTAACCTGGTACTGCCTACCGATATTCCGCAAGGCAAAATAGCCTTTACCCACGCCCGGATTATTACCATGAAAGGCGACGAAGTAATTGAGGATGGCACCATTGTAATTGACCGCAACCGGATTGTGGCCGTGGGCCCCGCTAACCAAATTACCATACCAGCCGGTACTAAAATTATCCAAGCCCAAGGCAAAACCATAATGCCCGGTATGGTAGATGTGCACGCCCATATGGGTACTTTCCGGACCGGTATGAGCCCGCAGCAACAATGGGCTTACTATGCCAACCTGGCTTACGGCGTTACCACCACTCACGATCCGTCGTCGAGCACCGAACAGGTATTTAACCAATCCGAAATGGTAAAAAGCGGCACCATGGTAGGGCCCCGCATTTTTTCTACCGGTACGGTTTTATATGGTGCTGACGGTAACTTTAAAGCGGTGATTAATAATTTAGAAGATGCCCGGTCGCATTTGCGCCGGATTAAAGCCATGGGCGGTTTTTCGGTAAAAAGCTATAACCAGCCCCGCCGCGAGCAACGCCAGCAAATTATTCAGGCGGCCCGCGAACTGGGCATGGCCGTGGTGCCGGAAGGCGGATCTACGTTTTTCCATAACATGACCATGATTTTAGATGGCCATACCGGTATTGAGCACAATATTCCCATTGCTCCTTTGTATAACGATGTGGTTTCGCTCTGGAAAGCCAGCAAAACCGCTTATACACCAACTTTAATTGTTAATTATGGAGCCAACTCCGGCGAATATTACTGGTACCAGAAAACGAACGTATGGGAAAAAGAACGCTTGCTCCGGTTTGTGCCACCTACTTTTGTGGATAGCCGCTCGCGCCGAGTAACCCAGGTACCCGACGAAGAATATGCCAACGGCCATATTTTAACTTCCCAGGCTTGTAAAAAATTAGCCGATGCCGGGGTAAAAGTAAATTTAGGAGCCCACGGGCAAATACAAGGCATAGGCGCACACTGGGAACTTTGGATGCTGCAACAAGGCGGTCTAAGCAACCTCGAAGCTTTAAGAGCCGCTACCTTAAATGGCGCGCAATATTTAGGCATGGATAAAGACATTGGTTCGCTGGAAAACGGCAAACTGGCCGACCTGATTGTACTGGATAAAAATCCGCTGGAGAATATTCAAAACTCAGAACTGGTTAGCTACACCATGGTTAACGGCCGTTTGTATGATGCTGCCACTATGCAGGAAATTGGTAACTACAACAAAAAACCACAGCCTTTTTACTGGGAAAACCCTAAAACCAGTGGCTCTTTTCCGTTTACCGAAGGCATGGACGTGCATACGTTGGGCATTGCCGGTGAGCAATGCAGTTGCCGCGGCCGACATTAATTCTTAAATACTTCTTTGTTAATATAAGCAGCACCTCCGGCGAGGTGCTGCTTTTTTGTTTTAAAACGTAAGCGCAGTTCTTTAAAAAAAATGCTCTGCCCGTAGAATTATACCAGATAGTAAAAAGAATCTTCCAGAAGTTCAAACCCGGCAGGTTTTTAAAACCTGCCGGGTTTAAGCTATTCGTTAGTTTTGATGTATTACTATGGCTGCAACTAAATACTACGTGGTATTATTTACTTCTATTAATTATTCCATATAAGATAAAGTTGATAAAGTAACAATCCAAACCGGTCATCTAACTAATAATTAACCAGCTAAATTTTACCAGAATAATTTATTGAGAAGGTATTTTATTAAAATTGATACTACCTCTATACAAGAGATTTTAAAAAATTTGATATAAGTAATAGAGCTGGCAACAGAAAGCTGCACCGGTTCTGTTTATGCTTTTACAGCATTAAAATTTTGTATATTCGGGCTTCAACCAAGATGTAATACCACCGGGTTATTACTTGTCAGCATTAAATTTTTAACACCAAAATCAACTAAATAAATTTACTTAAAACTACTACAAGCGCTACTATCTTCTAAAAATATTAGCATCCTTCCTGACTATCAGGATAAAGTCCAAACAGATTACCTCTCTCAAGATTATATTGGTTTACCAGAATAAAAATAGCTCTATTTAACTTAACCATTTTATAGTTTAGATATTTAGCTTATTCTATTTTATTTTAAAATATTTATAATAAATATTTGTATAAGTAAATTTTATTTATTTGTTTTATAACATTATTACTTTTGAGTTTAAATAAACTTATAAGCAATTTATTAGGAAGCACACTATTTTTAAAGTGAATTAACCTATATGCATTCTGAACAGAGTTAAATTATTATTTAAAGTTGCCAGATATTGCGCTGAACTGAACTTGGTAAAAACCTGCATTTTTACCGCTTAACTTACCAGACCAACCAAAAACCAACTAAAATTATTGTACCGCTAAAAGAAATTACCATTTTTTTTAGCCTGGAACGGTATTGACTTTTATGTTCAACTTTAAATATTTTCTTTATGCAAAATCTTGTCAAACAATCCCTCTTTACCCTGTTAGTGAGCTTTCTGATTTTCTCCTGCTCTAAACAGGAAATTGAAAGCATTAACTCCCCCGACAAAGCTACCGGGAATAGTAAAGCTTTAGCCGAAACGTCCAAAATAATCGGTGCCTATCAAATTTCGGATTTTGCGGTTGATGCAGCCGGTACTACCTGGACTTTTACCGTGCAAAGAGTTGGTGAGGCGCAAGGTAACGGATTAAGCCATTTGGTGCTGGGTTTTAATTATTGCGAAGCGTTTACACCTACCGGCGACATAACCATAACGAGCAACCAACCCGGCACTACTTTGGCTTTCTCGGAAGGTGGGGGAACCGGTTGCGAAATTACGGGCGTGCCTTACTTCTTTAAATTTGACGGCATAGATGGTATGTATTCTGATGGCGAGCCCCATACTTTTACCTTTACTACTTCTGAACCATTAAAAATCGAAAACTTCTCGGTTTGGGTAAAATACGGAAATAATTGTGCAACTGATTTAGTAGGCGGCGTATCGTGCGACCCACCGGTAGTAGATCCGAGCTGCTCCTTATCGCAAGGTTTTTGGTTCGAAAAGCCCGGCTCCTGGGCCTCTAAAGGTTACACCGGCACTACCATAACCATTGGCAAATACACCTACACCGAAGCAGAAGCTATGGCTATTAGAAATTCCAGCAACAAAGGCGGTATGTTAGATGCCAAAATGGCCTTCCTGCAAGCAGCTACCATTTATTTATCTGATGCAACAAATAACTCCATTACCGACGAGGCTGCAGTGTGGCCGCTTTATAATGGTGCGGTGGCTTTCTTAAACTCTTTAAACAAACTGGCCACTACTACTAATAACAGAATTACGGTATCAATACCCACCACCCCCGACCCCAATGCTTACGGTGGCGCTATTGGTAACTGGATTGATAGCAATCATTGCGAAGTTGAGCCTCTGCCAACTTATTAATTCTGTAAACGCATCTTAAAAATAAAAGCCGGTTCTTAAACAGAACCGGCTTTTATTTTTATGCTTTAAGGTAATTATCTCTTCTACTCCACATATAAAACCAAGCCTTTCAAATATTCTCCTTCCGGATGGAAAATACTTACCGGGTGGTCGGCGGGCTGGCTGAGTTGGTGCATGATTTTAATGTTCCGGCCGGCTTCTATAGCCGCCGCCATAATGGTGCTGTTAAATAAATATTTATCTACTACCTGTGAGCATGAAAAAGTAAATAAAATTCCCCCGGGTTTAATGCGTTTAATACCTTCTACGTTCAGGCGTTTGTAACCCATAACGGCATTGTGACGCACATTTTGGTGTTTGGCAAAAGCTGGTGGGTCCAAAATAATAATGTCGTAAGCCGATGGATTATCTTTTAAAAATGTAAAAGTATCTACAGCAAACGCTTCGTGCCGGTTAATACCGCCGTTTAGGGCTACATTCTGGTTTGTTAAGTCAATGGCTTTTTTAGAACTATCTACTGAATGCACTTGGGTAGCACCAGCGTTTAAAGCGTAAACTGAAAAGCCACCCGTATAACAAAAGGTGTTTAACACGGTTTTGCCCGGCGAATATTTGGCTAACAAAGACCGGTTTTCCCGTTGGTCGATAAAGAAACCGGTCTTTTGTCCGTTTACCCAATCAACCAAAAATTTATTATTATTTTCCAGCACTTCGGTATTACCGCCGGTTTGGCCAAGCAAATAACCGTTTTGCGCCTGAGCGGCCGCTTTGGCCGGTAAAGTCTCGGCACTTTTATCGTAAACGGCCGTTAGGTCGGGGCCACCAACATCCAGTATGGCCTGGGCCAGTTCCTCGCGAATGCGGTACATACCAATGGTGTGGCATTGCATTACGGCGGTGTTGCGGTACACATCTACAATAAGCCCGGGCAGGCCATCGCCTTCGGCAAATACTAAACGGTAAACATCGGTTTGTGTGGGGTGGTGTAAACCCAAAGCTTTACGGTAAGCAAAAGCCTGACTGATTTTATCTCGCCAGAAGCTATAATCGGGGTTTATTCTTTCAAAGGAAAATATCCGGACTGCAATAGAACCGCCCGGTTGGTAATGCCCGGTTCCTAAATATTCGTTGCCAGCGCTAAAAACCTCCACTACATCGCCTTCGGCTACCTCTCCTACAATCTTTTTAATAGCCCCGGAAAAAATCCAGGGGTGGTGCCTTTTAGGCGATTGATCTTTACCTCCGTGCAAGACAACGCGGGCTAACTCACTCATTCGTTTCTGTTAGTTAATGATTAGAAATGGCAAAGGTAAAGCTTATTCTTGTAAAATGGCGAAGCAAAATGTTGGCTGCATGTAAGCGATTGACAAAGCTTTAAACCGATAACTAAGCTAATTTTTATATTTCTAGAACATTCGCCAATTTCCTATGGCACTATTTGCCTTATAGTTCAATCTTTATTAAATAGAACTCTAGTTTTCTGCTGCTAAAACAAAGGTTAAACAATGGCTTTGCTCCGTAACAATTATGCAGTTTTACTCGTCTAAACGGAGAATATTTTTAATATACTTATTTTTTATTGAAGGCTGGAAAGAACAAGCGCATAATATATTATTGATAAACTTATAAGAATTGCAAGTAATTCCTTTTGGCCTTTCTTAAAATCTGCCGGATTTCCTTCACAGGTAAATAATAAAGTGCACGAAACATATTTTTAAATTTTTAAGTATATGCTTTTTTATATATTAAAAATAAATATAATTTTAAGTTAGATAAGCGCCCTCTGTTAACCAGAAAAGTTTATTCAAAAAGAGCACCCGCGTACAATCCTGTTATTTTTCGTTTTTAGTTCAATTTTAAGATATGTTCTTTAATATCCGATTACCTTTCGCGCCTACCACCACCAAAACCAACGTTATTAATTTAAGCTTTTTGTTCTCTTTCTTTTGCTTTATGTTCATGCTGGTCATGCGCATAATTTTAATATTCAGTCCGGCTGCCGATTTGGGCGGCGGTGTAGAACAAAATGTAATTTACAGCATTCAGGTTTTTCTGGATAATGGGGCTTTGTATACCAATCCGCATTTTTTACCTTTTTCTATTACCCAATACACGCCTTTGTATTATTATTTGTGCGGTTTCACGGCTAAAATAATGCAGGTAGACCCGGCCGAGCATATCCGGGAGTTGTACATTATTTGCCGCACCTGGAGTATTGTTTTTAATTTAATTTCTGCGTTGGCCGTGTTTTTTATTAGCCGGCGCATTTTTAATACCCGCGCCCAGGTAGCGGCCATTATTAGTTTTTCTTCTTTTATCCTGGTTTTATTGTGGGATATTGCCGCCCGGCCAGATGCCATGCACGATGCGCTGGGTTTGTGGGCGGTTTACCTGGTATTGCTTTACCTGCGACGCGGCGAAGAACATAAACAAAATTTGTTGCATTTGGTGTTAGCCGGCTTACTGGCGGTGGTGGCCATTTATACCAAGCAAAGCGGCATTCAATTACCTATTTTATTTGTAGCTTTTTTTATTTTTATTAAACAATGGCGCGCCGCCATTTTAATGGTGGCCATAACCGCTGGGGCGTTTATGGGTATCTTGGTTTTCTTTAACCAAATATACCACGAAGCTTTCTTGATGAACGTAGTAGGCGGCGTAGATAATGGCATCAGCATTCCGTATTTTAAAAAGTTTGTGATGGGCAAATTCTTATACCAGTCAGAGTTTTTGCCTTTAGCTTTCCTGGTAATTTACATTAGCGTAGGTAAAATGCTGGTATTCCGGGGTAATTTAACCGAACGGTTTTTATGCTTTTGTTGCGTAGGCATGTTTGTATTTGCCACCGGCACGGCTTTAAAGCAAGGCTCCAGCATTCATTATTATTTCTTATTTTTAAACTTGGCCCTGGTTTTACTATTTATTTACTTTATTACCCAGCCAGCCCAGCAAGGTAAATCTACCTATAATTTTAATAACCTTTTTAAAGCCGATTTAGCAGGTTTAGGTTATCTGGCTTATATTATGGTTTTACTGGCCCTGAATTTAATTGTGCAGTACCGGAACGTAGAAGATTTTAAATACGGCAAATTAGCCGAAGTACGCAGAGAAAGAGATTTAGCGGCAACCCAGGTAATATCGTTCCTTAAAACAGATCTGGCCAGCCACCCCGACGAATACGTTTTTGCTAACTTACCTATTCAGGAGCAAATTGCTAACCGGAGTTACATTGATAATGCGCTTTTCCGGAACTGTGTTATTCCGCAGTTAGATATTTTTGAATCATCTACCCGGCCTTCTAAGGTGTTAGGTTACGAAAATATTGAAAAATGCTTCCAGGACGGCACCATTAAGTATATTGTAGAGCCCAACTCGCCTTACCACTTTGCCATTTCCCGGAATTTTAAATTTCTGGAAAGGCATTATTACCGCCTGATTAAAATAATTGGACCTTACCGTATTTTACAATTCAGTAAAGCAGATAAACACATTTAATAGTTTCATTTATGCTTTTTCTATTATTTTCCACAAAATAAAATGGGCAAATCAATCGCCATTATTACGCCTTGTTTTAACGAAAACGTTACGGTAATTGCTTTTTTAGAAGAGCTAACCAGCATTGTAAAAGACCTCCCGTTCCATTTTACCATTGTGGTAGTAGACGACGCCTCTACCGATAATACACTTAAAATGTTAAAGGCATTCCGCCCGCAAGCTGCTAATGTAAATATGCAGATACTTACCCTTAAATATAATGCCGGTCACCAGGGCGCTATTTACCAGGGGCTATTGTTTGCGCGTAATTTACCTTGCCAGAAATTTATTATTATGGATTCGGATGGCGAAGATGACCCTGCGGCCATTAAAGAACTGGTAAATATTGAAGGCTACCGAGTAGTAAATGTGGTGAGAGGTAAAAGGCAGGAAAGTTTATCGTTCCGGCTTTCGTATAAAGTTTATAAATTAATATTTAAAGCTATAACTGGCCGCAGCATGAATTTTGGTAATTATTGCATGATTGATGACGGTATTCTGAATAGTGCTTCTTACACCTCATTTGTGCATTTGGCGGCTTACTTATCTAAACAACGCGTCGAGAAAAAACAATTAATTTACAACCGCCGCAAAAGAATTGATGGCTCTTCTAAAATGAACATGACGAGCCTGGTGCACCACGCTTTTAAATCTTTTGTGGAGTACGCCGAAGACTTTCTGATGCTGTTTTTAAAACTATTTATTTTAATTGCTGTGGCTATAGGCGGTATAATTGGAGTAATTTTATACAAAAAATTTATTTCGCACCAGGCCGTTTTGGGTTGGGCCAGTACCCTGTCGGTTTCTTTATTTAATACCGCACTTATTTGCCTCGGCTTTTTTATTATTGGCATTTTACTCCTGAATATTGCCGCCCGCAACCGCAACACCAACTCCGAAATATTTATAAACGTTACAGAACCCAACCTTGATTTAGAAAAGGATTTATCTTCATAATATTAATTGCGCTGTGCTCAGTTATTGACCTTTATCTGCGGCAATATTTCTGCTATGCGAAATTTAGCGGCCTGGCAATATTTGCTTTACGTTCTTATACCATTTAAATACCTCCCTTACAGAATAGAGTAAAGCTGTTGTGGATAATAGTTTGAGCCAGACTAATAGCTTGCTTGATTGGTTTTAATTGTAGAACATCGGCCAGAAACGTAATATAAAAAGGTAGCAAGTGGGCTATGAATACGTAAAATGTAGTTTATAATTGTAAGGTTCTTTAGGTGTATGTATCTGTTCAGGCAATATTTTAAACTATAAATAACCTGTTATAAACCCGCCTAGATTAAGTTAGCGCTCTCCGGTTACTTTATTTAAATTATTGCCTTATACCATTTTATCATAAACTTAATAAGCCGGTGTTGCCGGAAAAACGAAACGGGTAAAAAAATGCTTTCGCCTTACGAAGAAATTGCTTTGGCCGAACTACGGATTTGGCAACATAACATGCAGCAGTCGCCGTCTTTCATGAATAAAATGGCGCAGAAAATGCAGCATAAAATTAATACGATTATTCCGGAAAAAGTACACCAGGCAATTACCACCGCCATTAAGCAAATGATTCGGGCTACTTTGTTTGGGGCCGAAAAAACTACCCGCCAACCAGCCCCTTTTATGCAGTTAGAAAGCACCGAAGCGCTCGTGCGTGCGCGTATTGCTTTTTACAAAAATACCGCTGCCGCCGAAGGTGGCGTAACTGGTGCCGGCGGTATTTTGCTAGGTCTGGCCGATTTCCCTCTGCTAATTGGTTTAAAAATTAAAATGCTTTTTGATTTGGCCGCACTTTATGGGTATGCCGTAGACGATTACCGCGAACGTATTTACCTGCTGTATATTTTTCAGCTTACGTTTAGCAGCCAGGAACAACGCCGCCAAATCTTCAGGCAAATAATAAATTGGGAAAGCCAGAAGCAAAAATTGCCGGCCGATATTCATCAGTTCGACTGGCGGACTTTTCAGCAGGAATACCGCGACTACATTGATTTGGCTAAAATGGCCCAGTTGGTACCAGTAATTGGCGCACCGGTTGGCGCTGTGGTAAACTACCGCTTAATAAACAAATTAGGCAAATTTACGATGAATGCGTACCGGATGCGTTGGCAGGAACAAAGTTTGCTGCCGCAATCAAATTAGCGTAAAAATTTTATTTAGTTTTTTTAAGCAGGTTCTACTTTATTCCGACTTTAAATTCATTTTCACCTTACTTCCGCTAATTTCAGCTGTAAAATAGTAGCCTCTACTTAGGTAATCTGAATATTTTTTAACCATTTGTTAATTCTGAACGTTGGGTAAGGATTATCTTATTATTAAATAAATTATAAAATCACATATTTATGCGAGCTATCTGTATCTATATTTTAAGCGGATGTATATCCCTTATTTTAAGTAGCTGCGACTCCAATCAGGCAAACAACGACCATAAATTAAAAAAAGATGAAGGGAAAAAAGATAAAAACAAATCTACCGAATCGCTGGCTTCCAACAACCTTAAGATAGAGGAAAAATGGGAATTGCCCCCAATATTACAGGAGATTTCCGGCATTGCTTATTTAAGTCCTAACCGGTTTGCCTGCGTACAAGACGAATCAGGGGTAATTTTTATTTACAACACCGCCCAGAATAAAGTAGAAAAGCAAATTAGTTTTGGCGCTGCCGGCGATTACGAAGGTTTGGCTATTGCGGGCAAAACCGCTTATGTGGTACGCAGCGATGGCCATTTATTTAGAATTAAAGATTTGGAGAGCAGCAAAAACCATGATATTAAAAGTTTTGATACGGGCTTAACCGCCAAAAATGATGTAGAAGGCCTGGCTTACGATGCTAAAAACAACCGTTTGTTGCTGGCCATTAAAGGTGCCGAAACCGGCAAAAAAGATTACAAAGGGGTGTATGCATTTAATCTGAAATCCGATAAAATGGAACCCGAACCGGTATTCAAAATAAATTTAACTGATTCTGTTTTCAGTAATAAATCGTCGAAGAAGTTGAGCAATGCCATACAGCCGGCCGATATTGCGGTAAACCCAGTAACCCAGGATATTTACATTATTGAGGCCACGAACCCGCAATTATTAATTTTGGATGCTGCGGGCACCATAAAAAACCGACTGGTGCTAAACGAAGAAACTTTTCAACAACCCGAAGGAATGGACTTTAGCCCTAACGGCGATTTATATATCTCGAACGAAAGTCGTAAAGAAAAAGCCAATTTGCTAAAAGTAACATTATCGGGTTTGCCGGACCAGATGTAAAACCGAAAATGCTTATGCAGGAGTAAAAGCTTATTAGCTGTACAAATATTTGCTTGCTTTTACCTGAAACAAACTATGAATTTAGTTGCGATTTCTACTGGCACTGAAATAAACCAGAAGCCGGCTAATTTGCCATGTTTGGTTTTTAAGCTATCCTCCCCCAATTTTTGATTTTCAGGATGAAATCCTTTGCATTATATCTATGAATAAATTTTGCCCTACTTTCTATTCTTCATGCATCTGTAAATCTGCTTTTTTAATCTTATTTATAATACTGGTAAACTTACCGGTAACGCAGGCTCAAAAATTAAAACCAGGGTTTAACAAACAAGAATATATGGAGCTACTCCGGGTTTCGGCCGAGCAGGTAGATTCTACCTACCGGCGAAATCTTGCGCCTTCTCAGGTATACAAACGCGTTTACCGGTCGGGGGTAATGGGCCTGGATAACCGCTGGGATTTATGTATAAGTAATGATTCTGTGGCTGTAATTAGTATAAGAGGTACTACACGCAACAATATTAGCTGGCTTCAAAATTTTTATGCCGCCATGGTACCGGCAACGGGCCAATTAAACTTAAGTCCCGATTTTGTATTCAATTACAAACTAGCCGAAAATGATCGGGCAACGGTGCACGTAGGATGGTTAATAGGTGCCGCTTACCTTTCGCGCGATATTCTGCCGCAGTTACAAAATTATTACCAGCGTGGGTACAAAAATTTTATTATTCTGGGGCATAGTCAGGGCGGTGCCATTGCTTATTTAGTAACGGCTTACCTGAAACATTTACAACTGGCCGGCAAATTGCCCCTTAATATTCGGTTTAAAACGTACGGGAGTGCTGCACCTAAACCCGGCAACGTCTATTTTGCCTACGACTACGAAGCCTTAACCGCCAATGGTTGGGCATTTAACGTAGTAAATACCGCCGACTGGGTACCCGAAACACCTATTTCTATCCAGACTTTAGGTGATTTTAACCCGACTAATCCGTTTAAAAATGCTGGTAATCTGATTAAAAAGCAGCCATTTCCAAAAAATTTAGCTTACCGCTACCTCTACAACCAATTAAAAAAGCCTACCGAAAAAGCCGCCCGCAAATACCAGAAATATTTAGGCCAGGCCGTGGGTAAATTAATTAAAAAACAACTTCCAACCTTTGTTCCGCCTACGTATGCGCCATCCAGCAATTATGCCCGTACTGGCCAAACCATTGTTTTACAAGCCGACGAAGCGTACTACCAGAAGTTTCCGGAAGATGAGCAGCAGGTATTTACCCACCACCACATCCATCCGTATTTATTTCTGGCGCAAAAATTAAAATAGCCTGGAAAATAAATTTATCGTTCAATAATTTTAATCAAAGTTCCCTTCTCTACCCGGTCGGTAAGGGCCATACCGTTCAGGATCGATAAGTCATTCAGGTCGGCGCTGCGCGCCTGGTTGGCGGCCAAAGCCTGCGACAAGGTTCCGCTTTGGGCTACGGTTTTAATCCGGATGCGGGCAGGCTGGCGATTTAACTTGTTCGCATCGGTCAGTTGCCGGAAATTCTGCATAGAATTGGTAAATACGTTGGCAAATGAATTAAAATTAGTCGCCGCCGACACCCCCATCAGGTTATAAATATTGCCACCGTACTGGATTAAATACATTAACACCCGTACTTGCTGGGTTTGCTGCTGTTGTTGCTGTTGTTGTTGTTGCTGCGGCACCTGATCGGCAACTAAGGCAAAAGCCGGCAAGCCATTAACGGTAACTTCTTTAGATTCTAAAACATTTAAGGAGTAATTCTGAACCAGTTGCTGGGCTGCTTCCTGCAAAGATTTGCCTGGAGCCAAAGTAAGCATCATAAGTGCATTACCATCTTTGGGAGCCATTTGTACTTGCTGTGGGGTATTTTGCAGAGCCCAACCAGTAGGTACCGGAAACTGAAATTTCATGACCGGGTGATAAAAAACATTATTCTCAACAAAGCCTTGCTTGGGGTCTTCGCCGTACACCAAACCATCAATCATGCGCAAATAATTATCGCGGTTTACCTTTAGCGTAGCCGGATTAACCGTTTTCTTTGCTTCGGCGGCTAATCTGGATACGGTTTCAAAACGTTCGCCGGGCGAAGGGTGCGTCGACATAAAATTTGGTACTTCGGCAGCACCACTCTTTTCTCCTTCTCGTTCCAGGGTTCTGAAAAACTGGGCCATGTGCTGAGCATCGTACCCGATTTTGGTTGAATATTCCACACCCAACCTATCCGATTCTCTTTCATCGTCGCGGCCAAATTTTAAAAATAACATACTTACCCCCTGCTGGGCCGCTTCGGCAAATTGTCCGAATTGCGGTGAAACCACCATACCGGCAATTAATCCTACTTGCGCTAATATAGATTTACTTTGCTGTTGCGCCGAATGCCGCGCCGTTACGTGTCCGATTTCGTGCCCCAGCACCCCTGCAAATTCAGCTTCGTTGTTAAAATGCGCCATAATGCCGCGGGTAAAATACACGTAGCCGCCCGGCACGGCAAAGGCATTAATTACCGGCGAATCCACAATTTTAAATTCGTAGGGTAAGTTAGGCCGGTGCGAAACAGCCGCCATAGCTTTACCTTTTTCGTTGATAAAGCTTTGTAGTTTGGCATCGTTGTACAGCCCGAAAAAATTAATTATTTCCGGGTCAGATTGTTTACCCATGGCCAGTTCCTGTCCTTCCGAAACCAGCATAATATCGCGTTTGCCCGTAACCGGGTTGGTGGCACAGGAATTATATAAGAGCAGCGTAGCTGCCAGGTAACTAGAATAAATAAGCTTTTTCATAGTTTGTGTGGGTTTTAGTCTAAGGAACTCGAGGCTCAGATCAGTTGTATTATCTTAAAATATTGATATTAATATATCAACGGCATTACCCCAAAATAGTTACTCCGGAACTGGGCACTTCTACCGGGTTACTCACGTACTTTTTAATACTGAGCAGGAAAATTTGCTACTTTATTAATGCCTATGAACAAATTAACCTCAGGTTCAGACTAAAATATTTGGTAGGTTGATTTACAGGCGCAATTTTTAATGAACTACTTCCATAAAAAATTAACTAACCAGAAAGATGTTAGGCTTAAAATAGCTTTAAACACGACTTTTAACCTTTAATTCAGCAAAATCCTATATTTCTAAAGCGGTAATTAAGCTTATAAATGTCCGTTGGGCATTATTTAACTAGATGATAGATCTTACTTATATTTGAATTAAGGACGGTTTAAAACCTAGATAATAAATATGGCTTACCTGCTTATGGAATGCAACAGCTTAACCAATAGCTTTGGTATCGGTACTGGGGAGGGTAGTAAAGGCCGTTTGTTTCTCGGTGAGGTAGCGCCAGTAACGGCGCGGAATATGACGCAAGTGCAATTTCGGATTTTTACGTTCCGGAATATTTACGTGCTTAAAATAAGTTTGCCACAAACTCTGGTAAAGCGTTTCGTGTTGCGCTAGTACATCCAGCGGCAGCTTACCACTACGGTCGGTGGTTTGATTTTCTAAATCTACGTAGGCTACCTTTTCCAGGTCGTAATAAAAACCAAAATGGCGTTTACTATCATATATAAGCCAGCGCTGGTCGGCGTAGCGTTTGGCAAAATGCTCCTGCACAAGCGGCAACACATTAAAATCGGGCGCAACGGTGGCATAATACAAGTCGTCGGCCGTTTTCTGAAACCGGATAAAAGCTTCCATGCGGTGGCTTTCCCGGAAAACCTGTTTGTTGATATGGGCCAATTCCCGCACGCAATCGGCCGCAAAATTTTCTTCAATGCTGGTTTTACTCGCAAACGCTAGCTTTACATACCCATAAATGAGCATTTCAATGGCGGGCTGCTCCGATAAAAAAGCTTTAAATAAATTTTGCCGGGCTTCTACTGATATTTTGTTAGCTAAGCCTTGCCAAACCCGGTTAGCTTTTGTTTCTTGGGTTGTTACCACAATGGTTTGGGCAAACAGACCGGGTTGTTCCTGCCCAATCGGGCAAATTTTATCGGGTGTTAGTTTGCGCTCGTATATTTCAAAGATGGTGGTAAGCAAGCCTTCAAAAGACCCATCGTACGTATAAAAATACATGCGGGGAATTAAATGTACCGCTTAAATATTGGCTCAGGATACGGGGTATAATCCCGGCTATGCTTGCGGGCCATGGGTTTATTTGCTTCCGACATGCTTCTTAAATGGGCTACCAGGGTGCTTAATTTGCAGTGGAACGACATGGGTGCCACTTTATCATTTGTTTTCATAGTTCATTATAAGTATTTAATATTTAAACCTTTATACTCTAAAACATTTTTAAAGATTTGCCGTTCTACCCTACTTCCTGGAATAAATTAAGCTGTTGCTTTACCAGGTCGTTGCGGTAAGAATTATCACCGAATAAGATTTTGCGCCGGATTATTTCTTCGGAATAATCTTTCCGGCTTAAACTTTGGCCATTGCAGGTAATAAAATATTTGGCCCTTTTCAGAACCACTCCAATTTTTTGTAAATGATCAAAATGCAGCGGCGTAAATCGGCGGGCCGAAACAATTTTTTTCGCCGATTTAACGCCAATACCGGGTACACGTAATATCAGTTCGTAATCGGCGTGGTTAATTTCTACCGGAAAAAAAGCCCGGTTGCGTAATGCCCAGGCCAACTTGGGGTCTATGGCCAAATCCAGGTTCGGGTAAAATTCATCTACCAACTCATTCACGTCAAAGCCATAAAAACGCAAGAGCCAATCGGCCTGGTAAATCCGGTTTTCCCGGATAATGGGCGGCGTAGCCCGCGTGGGTAAACGGCTATCGGTAGATATGGGCACGTAGCCCGAGTAATACACCCGTTTTAATTTATAGCTTTGGTACAGTTGGTTCGATAGCTGCAATATTTGCCGGTCGTTTTCGGCGGAAGCACCCACAATTAATTGGGTACTTTGTCCGGCCGGGGCAAAACTGGGTGCCAGCCTAAACAGCTTTTTCTCTTCCTGATTTTGCACCAGTTCGCGGCTAATATTGGCCATCGGGGTCAAAATCTGGGTATAATTTTTTTCGGGCGCCAGATTCTGTAAACTTAATTCCGACGGCAATTCAATATTTACGCTCAGCCGGTCGGCGTACAAACCTGCTTCTTTAATTAACTCCGGACTGGCCCCCGGAATAGTTTTTAAATGAATATAACCATTAAATTTATGCTCTTGGCGTAATTTTTTAGCAATGCGCACCAGGCGCTCCATGGTATAATCGCTGTCTTTAAAAATGCCCGAACTCAGAAATAAACCTTCTATATAATTGCGGCGATAAAAATTCAGGGTCAGGTTAACTACTTCATCAATAGTGAAAGCGGCACGTTTAATATCGTTGCTGCGGCGTGTTACGCAGTAAGCACAATCGAAAATGCAATAGTTGGTCAGCAATATTTTTAGCAAGGATACGCAGCGGCCATCTTCGGTGTAACTGTGGCAAATACCCATTCCTTCGGCATTGCCAATGCCTTTGTTCAGATTCTTCCGTTTGCCACCGCTCGATGAGCAGGAGACATCGTACTTGGCCGCATCCGCTAATATTTTTAGTTTATCCTGAACTTTGTCATTCATGAGGGTAATATTAGCAGAAAAAACCCAGATAAACAACTATTTTAAACTAATTTTTTTAGTTTATGCTTTTATTTTTAGCTAAAAATTTTTTTTAGTATTGGTATTTACTCCTTGAAAGAAATTAGCACGATTTTCGTTTATTGTAAGATGATTTTGTGGCTGCAGCTTATTAGGTAAACTATAGCAAAATCATCATATTTGTGTTTAATCCGCAGTTGTTGCAATTTAATAGAGGCGGAATGGATTAATATTTTATGAATTGGTTTAGAAGGGTATTTTTAACTTTCTGCTTTCTGCTGATAGGAAGTTATTTACCTATGTCGTTGCAGGCCCAGGTAGTTGCCGTTCCGCCCGATTCGCTTAGGCTGGGCGCCGACCCGGTGGCCGATTCCATTAAAACGCTGACCGGATCGGAGCGCATTCTGGAAAACCTGAAGAATCTTTCGAAACAGAAAACCATTATGGGCCGGACCATTAAAATGCTGTTCCGTTTCGACCGCAAAACCACTATTACTTATAAAAATCCGATTTTACTCAACAATGCTTACGAAAAGCATAATTTTAAAGTAGTACGCCGCATAGATATTAAAACCCTGAATAGTTTTGGATACTCTATAAACGATACCACCCGCGTACCGCGTAACTTTGCCGAAAAAGCCGGCAATTCGCTGCACGTAAAAACCCACCGCAGCCGCGTTAGAAATACCTTATTGTTTAAACAAGGCGGTAAACTAGAACCTTTGGATTTATCGGAATCGGAGCGTTTAATCCGGCAGAAAGATTATATTCTGGATGCCCGCGTATTGGTAAACGAAGAAACCACCACCCCAGACAGCGTAGATATTGTTATTATTACCAAAGATGTATTTAGTTTAAGCGGTTCGGGATCGTATAATGCCAGCCGGGCTTTTGGCCGTATAGGTTTAAACGAAATTAATTTTCTGGGCCAGGGCCACCAGTTCCGGAACCTGTATACGTTTGGCATAGACTCTTTAATAAACAACAGTCCCGAACGGCGTACCTGGATGTACTCCGGCAGTTACACCATTGAGAATATTTACAAAACATTTACTACAGGCCAGTTTATTTACCGGAACGAAGTAAATTACCAGCAACGCACATTAAACTTGTTCCGCGATTTTTATACGGCCAATACCAAATATGCCGGGGCGGCCAGCCTTAGTTGGTTGCAACACCCTATTTACGTACGCAACCCCGATGGTACCCGCCGCCGCATGAACCTGGAGTACAACCGGCAGGATTTATGGTTGGGCAAAGCTTTTAAACTAAAATCGTATAACCTGGGCTACGAAAATCCGGGTCGTATTATTACTGCCGGCCGCATTGTAGCCACCGATTACGCCAATTCGCCGAACGAAGATTACCAGCGAAATACTTTATTTATAGGTGGTTTGGGTTATAGCTACCGGAAATATTACCGCGATCAGTATTTATTTGGCTTTGGGCGTACCGAAGACGTGCCCGCTGGCAATTTATTTTCTTTGTCGGCTGGCTACGAAAACGGCGCCCTGTATAACCGTAAATATTTTGCAAGTAAATTTGCTTTTGGCAAGTACGGGGTTAATTTTGGTTACCTGTACGTAGATGTGCAATACGATACTTACCTGCGGGGCAAAAAGTGGGAACAAGGCAAGCTATCGACCGAAATACTGTATTTTACCAAACTCATGACCATTGGCACCTGGCAATGGCGGCATTTTTTCTGGAACCGCGCTACGTACGGCATTAACCGCAAATACGGCGAAAATCTTTTAAATATTAACCGGCAAGAAGGCGTCAGGGGGTTTCGAGCACCCGAACGTGGTACCCGCCGGATTGTGTTTAACTACGAAAACAGCCTCTTTACCCCCTTTTCTTTTTTAGGTTTCCGGTTAGCCCTGGTAAGCTTTGCCGATATTGCCTGGCTTTCGGATGGTAATAATAGCAACCCTTTAAGCAATACACCTTATCAAGGTTACGGTTTTGGGTTCCGTTTCCGGAACGAATATATGGCCTTTAACACCATCCAGGTTTTGTTGGGCTATTATCCGCAGGGCTCCACCCCCATTCGTAATTTTAACTCTACCCGCCCGTATTACGATTTTAATGATTTCCGCTTCTCCCAGCCCATTATCTCAGATTTCCGGTAGTTAGCAGTTAGCAGGATACTTATTTTTGAAACCCGGTTTAAACTAAAGTGAATTTTAATTCTATTTACCAGAATTAAATTTAACCCCCTTCCCTACTTTCCAGGCTATTCCTTAATCAGAATCTTAAGTACAAATAAATAAACGGCAGCTAAGTGCCGAAAACAACAAATTAAGCCAGCAAACCTTTTGAAATTTTTGGCGGTGAGATACACTCCATTCTAAAGAAGAAACGAAAAATTTACCGCCCGAATAAACAACCGAGCCGACGTGTCTGGAAGTGAACTTCGGAAAAAGGAATTATTGGCACTTATGCCTAGCCAGCAGAAACCTTGCTAAATAAAATAAGCATAAACGATGCTAAAATAATTTTTATATTTATTAAATAATTGCAAAGCAGATTATTATACAAAAAAACAAGCCTTTAATTTAATTCTTCTTTAAAAAGGCAGATGCTACAAGAGAAAGTGCATTTTTTGATTTATAATAAAAGCACCAGAAAACACCTTACAAAAAGCTTCGCCCAATTTACTGTAGGGGCACTTTCTTCGATAACTGGTATTATGTTAAATAGAGGTAGTTTTCTGGCTTTTGTTATATTTTAGGAAAGGGGAAAGAAAGGTAGTGCCTGGTGCCGGCAGCGGGTCAATTACCCGGGCCAGCTCCGGCCCCACCGACCACTGGGAAATAAGAAAATATTTGTTAAATTAGCCAAAGAAGAAAAGTAAACCACTTTAAAACTTCCACCCAAAGGCGTAATAACCGGAACGAACTCCGTTTAGCCGGTAGTTGGGCGTAATAAATAAATTTTAAATTGTTAAATATTAAAAACATACGACATAAGCAGTTGACAATTGGACTGCTAGTAAGCTTGCTACTTTTACCTAAATTAGCTTTTAGTCAGAATAAAGGAGAGCAAATTTTCGGACTGATAATAGATTTGATAATTGTATCTCCTTGGTATGGAATAGCTGCCATTCCCTATTTCATACAGAGGCGCAATAAAGGTAAATCTATTATTTTAAGCGCGCTTACCTATATAATTTGTTTAGCATTTATAGTCCTCCTATATAGCCAAGGAAAGGGTATTGAAGAATCTAAATTTAGATCAAATGAGGATGATGGTTTTCTGTTCTTGATGATTTTACCATTTTTGATTATTTTAATTTTAGCTATAATAAAAGATATTAAACAACGACAGTTTAAAAATGAATAACAAGATTATTAGCATGGAATTAACTTATAAATTACTTCGCCCAACCACACCTTTACGGTAGCTACGCCACCGCAAAGCTCAACCGTTAGCACAAACTTTAAAATAAGAGGGAAAAGAAAGGGTTTTAATGTTAAGTAGCATGAGACGTTTGATTCTATTGACGGTTTTGCTGATAGCTATAGGTAGTTGTAAAAAAATCATTGGAGAAGATGATAAACTTTCTATTCAGAAAATGCCTTTCACGAGCAACCAACTTAGGATTAATGGTTATTATTATAGGCTTCTCAACAACTATATAACTGTTCATTTTTTATATGCCAACGGTACAGTATTACATGGAGGAACCTTCCCTGCCAATGAGCTTAATCAACATGAAGCTGATTTTAAAACTGCCAAATGGCAATCCATTATGAAAAAACATAAATACCAATGGGGTTCATTTAAAGTTGATGGCAGTACTATTTGGCTGGAACGATGGAACCCCTCTGAGCCTCCCTTGAGGGCTTATATTGAGGAGGGGAATATTCTCAATGATACTTCGTTTGCGCTTACCAGGAGGTACCGGGAAGCAGAAGGGCCAAATAAAAAAATTACGCAGTTAAATAATGAAGTATGGCGCTTTAAAGAATTTAGCTCAAAGCCCGATAGCACAAACAAATTTATTCAATAGCTACGTTGGCCTATAAGTGAATTTATGTTAAACAATATGTTAACCAAAATTCACCTTGTTAAAACTTTTAAAATAATATTAAAAGAACAATCAGACTCCCTCCTCCAAACCAAAAAACAAAACTATTTAGCTTTCATTATCAACCGATAACCATCTCATCTAAATAAATTTAAAAAAATTCTTTTTCGGCTGTAATGTTTATTCCCTTCTGCCGTCTTGGTATATGAATGGACTTACTAGCGTTTAAAGAAAAGGTACTTCCGGCTAAACAAAAGCTGTATCGGCTGGCAAAAGGTATGCTTCAGAACAAAGAAGAAGCAGAAGACATTTTGCAGGATGTTTTTCTTAAACTCTGGACAAGCCAGCACAAATTAAGCACCTACAACAGCGTGGAGGCTTACGCCATGTGCATTTGCAAAAATTTATGTTTAGGCAAACTAAAAGCCAAGAAAGGAAAAAAGATATGGTAAACACAATGGCGCGATCTAACACAAAACAGGTTTAATGGTATTTTATACAACCAAAAGCGGGCTAAATTCTTATAAGTACTGTGCGGATAAAAAATAAACGCACCAGAACTATATGGCAAATTGTGCTAAAATAGAAGAAACCGGCCAAAAAAGGGTTGTAATAATTGGCGGTGGTTTTGCCGGATTAGAGCTGGCCAAATCGTTAAAAAACGTAGATGTACAGGTTGTACTCATCGATAAGCAAAATTTTCATACGTTTCAGCCGCTGTTGTACCAGGTAAGCACCGCCGGCGTAGAAGCCGATTCTATTGTGTACCCGTTCCGGAAAATATTTGAAACGCAAAAAAATTTTTACTTCCGGATGGCCGAAGTAGAGTCGGTAGACACAGCCAATCAAATGGTAATTACGTCTATCGGGTTGTTGCGCTACGATTTTCTGGTAATAGCCACCGGGGCCACCACTAATTTTTACGGCGATAAAGAAATGGAGCGAAAAGCCATTTCCATGAAAAATATTCAGGATGCGTTGGCGCTTCGCAACACCGTACTCAGCAATTTCGAAAAAGCCCTGCAAATAGAAGACGAAGAGCAGCTAAACTCGCTGATGGATTACGTAATTGTGGGCGGCGGGCCCACCGGGGTAGAGCTGGCGGGTGCTTTAAGCGAATTGCGTAAGCACGTTTTCCCGAAAGATTACAAAGAGCTGGACTTTATTAAAATGGATATTCATCTAATTCAGAGCGGCTCGGAACTACTCAAAGGCATGTCCAAGGAAGCGTCGGAAAAAGCTTATCAGTTTCTGGATGACTTTGGCGTTAAAATCTGGCTAAACCGCAAAGTAAAGTTTTACGACGGCTACACCGTTACGCTTGATACCGGCGAAACCATTATTAGCCGGACTTTAATTTGGGCCGCGGGCGTTACCGGCGCACCCGTAGCGGGTATCCAGCCCGAAAGTATCGCCAAAGGAAACCGGTATTTAGTTAATGTACACAACCAGGTAACTGGCTATACTAATATTTTTGCCATTGGCGATATTGCGGCTATGGTTACCAACGCTTACCCGCAAGGGCATCCGCAAATGGCCCAACCGGCCATTCAGCAAGGCCGCTTACTGGCCAAAAATATTGGGCATTTATTAAAAGGAACCCCATTAGAAGCTTTTTCCTACGACGATAAAGGCGCTATGGCTACCGTGGGCCGCAACCATGCCGTAGCCGACCTGAAAATATTTAACAAAGATTACCGCACCCAGGGTATTCTGGCCTGGTTTATCTGGATGTTTATCCACTTAATTTCGGTAATTGGTTTCCGTAACCGCTTGGTAGTGCTCCTGAACTGGGGCTGGAGTTACTTTAGCTTCGATAAAGGCATCCGGCTAATTATGGGCGAAACCCACGAAAATAAGCCGGTAGAAGAAGCCGTCGCTGAGAAAGCTATTATTTAATAAAGCAGATATCAAAAAATTTTAATCTGGTGCCGCTAAGTTTAAAACGGATATGTATGGGATAAATTCGGACTGATTTATAGAGTTAGGGTTAATCAATTATTTAGTTAGATAACAAAACAACTACCGGGCAGCGATAATTGAGGTTTAAGGCAATATTTATTAAATTACCGGAGCTTTAACCACCAGCCCAAACTTTTACGTAGTTTTGAAGAAAATATAAGCAGAATACTATGGTAGCCCTGGGCGATTACAACGAACTGGAAATAATTAAACAAGTTGATTTTGGCGTTTACCTCGATTCGGAAGACGGCGAGATATTGCTACCACAAAAATATTTGCCTGAAGATTACCGGGTAGGCGACACCTTGCGGGTATTTGTATACCGCGATTCAGAAGACCGCATTATTGCCACTACCCTGCAACCCAAAGCCAAAGTAGGCGATTTTGCCGTTTTAGAAGTAAAACAAACGAGTAATTACGGGTCTTTCCTGGACTGGGGCTTAGAAAAAGATTTATTTGTACCGTTCAATAACCAGCGCGATAAAATGCGGCCGGGGTATAAATATTTAGTTTATGTGTACCTCGACGAAAACTCGGACCGAATTGTAGCTACAGCTAAATACGAAAAGTTTTTAAACAAAGAACCCGAGAATTTAGCGGAAGGCGATGAGGTAAATTTGCTTGTAGCCGAATATACCGACCTGGGCTATAAAGTAATTATTAACAATGCGTACATAGGCATGCTTTACAAAAACGAAGTATTCCGGCCTTTAGACCTGGGCGATAAATTACCTGGTTACATCCGTAAAATACGCGAAGACCAAAAAATTGACGTGAGCCTGCAAAAAGCCGGTTACGCCGAAGTTCCCGATGCTGCCAGCCAGATATTACAAAAATTGCAGGCTGCGGGCGGTACCCTGCCCCTATCGGACAACAGCTCGCCGGATGAAATTTATGCCACCCTGGGTATGAGTAAAAAAACGTTTAAAAAAGCCATTGGTAATTTGTACCGCAATGGTACCGTACAACTACTCCCGGGAGCCATTACGCTAGCCACTGAGTAAATATATTTATAAATCCTGATTGCCAGACTTAAACCGGAAACCATATAGAAAGTTAAATAGTATAAAAATACTATTTAATACTTAACCAAATTTACGGCCCCACCTCGTGGCCGTATTTACTAACTATTATTTATGGTTTCTTCGGATAAAACAGCTCTGATAGCGGGAGCCAGTGGATTGGTAGGCAGTTTTTGCCTGCGCTTATTACTTCAGAGTAATTTATACAGCAAAGTAATTGCCATTGGCCGCAAACCATTGCCCATGCAGCATCCCCGCCTCCGGCAGTTGGTTATTGATTTTAATAAGCTAGATAACTATAAGCATAGCCTCGTAGCCGACGACGTATACTGTACCCTGGGCACTACCATTAAACAGGCCGGCTCTAAAGAAAACTTTTACAAGGTAGATTATACCTACGTGGTGCAGTTGGCCCAAATAGCAGCGACTAATGGGGCCAACCAGTTTTTAGCTGTTTCGGCTTTGGGCGCCGATGCCAGATCGAAAGTATTTTACAGCCGGGTGAAAGGCGAAATGCAAGAAGCCCTGAAAATATTACCTTTCCGGAGTTTACATATTTTTCAGCCTTCTTTGCTGCTGGGCCCGCGTCCGGAAAAACGCCTCGGCGAAAATATGGCTTCGGTGTTTATGCAAAATTTAGATTTCTTGTTTAGAGGCCCGCTCCGCAAATACAAAGCCGTTGCCGCCGAAGATGTAGCCAAAGCCATGCTGTACGCCGCTAGTCAGGAAATGGCCGGGGTACACGTACATCCTTCCAAAGAACTGAAAGAAGATGCTATTTTGTTCACGGCCGCCGGCCTCTAACGCTGTTTTGCCCAAAATCTGCTTTTCAGAATTACTTATTTATACTTTCTATTAGGTAAAACACATGCAAAACTATCCGCCCGTGCGGCTTAAATCTATATTTCCCCGTGCCGTTAAGTACGATCAGGATTGGGTGCGCAAACATTCAATGGGCGAAAACGTGCTCTTTAACCTGGAAAGTTTAACGTCTGTAATGGCTTTAAAGCCAGGCATGCGGGTGTTAGATTTGGGTTGTGGTCAGGCTATAAGCGCTATATTTTTAGCGAAAGAATATAAAGTACAGGTTTGGGCCGTAGACGAAGCCGTATCGCCGGCCGAAAATTACCAGCGCATTCTGGAAGCCGGTTGCGATAACCAGGTTTTTCCTTTACAAGCCGATGCCCGGAATTTGCCTTTTGCCGATGAGTTTTTTGATGCCGTTATTGTGGTTGATTCTTACACTTACTTTGGCACCGACGAAAAATACCTGCCCTATATTTGCCAGTTTCTTAAACCCGATGGTTACCTGGCCATTGTAGATGTGTGCTTTACGGAAGAAATAGAAACCTTACAGCAGGTGCCGGCCTTTTTACGAAAAGATTATACCAAATATTGGTACTATGTACACTCCGTGGCCTGGTGGCGCAAACTCTGGGAAAAAACCGGCTTGGTACAGATTAAAGCAGCCGACATATTACCCGCCGCCGCAGTTATCCGGGAAGAATACATAAAAGATGCTACGCAGCCCGGCAAAAAAGATCCGTTTTCTACGGCCCTTAAAAAAGATACCCAAGGCCTTATTTCCTTCTTCCGATTAATCGCCCAACGTACCAGCAAAGAAGTTTACCTGCAATCTTATAAATAGCCGTTACAGACTTATTTAAGTTCATTGCGCGACACCACGGGATTATAATTACTTAATGTTCTGCGCTTAAGGAAAATAAACACCCGGTGGTATATGACGCGGGCGTCCTCGCCTTTGTCTTCTTTTCCCGGCCCTTAGCCGCTATTATTTAATTGACAAGTTTATAACGGCCAGAGGCAGGCAGAAAACCTCACCAGCGAGACGCTGGCGAGCGCATTAAATTAAATGCACTACCAAATTTATTATTGGTAGTATATCGGCTAAAAAACGGGCTGATTGCGCCAGCCCGATGAAAGAATATTGATGTTGATTAAGCTGTTTAGGCTTTACTGTTTTGCTTAGGCTTTTTCTTTTTCAGCACCAGTTTTTCGGTGTATTCAATTATTTTACTCGCAATATCTACGTTGGTGGCTTTTTCTATACCTTCCAGACCCGGCGAAGAGTTTACTTCTAAAATTAGTGGTCCGCGGTTAGATTGCAGCATGTCTACGCCGGCCACAGCCAGGTCTAAGGTTTTGGCGGCCAATAAGGCGGCTGCTTTTTCGGCGCGGGTTAGTTTTATGAGCATGCCCGTGCCGCCACGGTGCAAATTAGACCGAAATTCACCTTCTTTTCCTTGGCGTTTCATGGCCCCAATTACCTCGCCGTTTACAATAAAAGCCCGGATATCAGCTCCCTTCGATTCGGAGATAAATTCCTGCACAATAATGCGGGCTTTTAAATTATGAAAAGCTTCAATAACCGATTCGGCGGCTTTTTTGGTTTCGGCCAGCACAACGCCCAGGCCTTGGGTACCTTCCAATAATTTAATAACCAAAGGGGCGCCACCTACTTCATTTACCAGTTGTTTGCTATCTTTAGAATAATTGGTAAAGGCTGTTTTGGGCATACCTAACCCTGCCCGCGACAAATTTTGCATACAACGCAGCTTATCGCGCGAACGCACAATAGCCTGCGACCCTACCGCACTTTTTACTTTCATCATTTCGAACTGCCGCACCACCGCTGTACCGTAAAAAGTTACAGAAGCCCCAATCCGCGGAATAACCGCGTCAAAATCGGTTAGTAAAGCGCCTTTGTACATAATAGCCGGTTTGCCCGCTTCAATAATCAAATCACATTTTAAATGATCCACTACCACCACTTCGTGCCCCCGCGCCTGCGCTGCCTCTACCAACCGCTGGGTAGAATACAATTTTGGGTTCCGGGACAGAATTGCTATTTTCATAACTTTTTATTTTTTCTTAATTGATTTCTGGTTTTAATTTTTTGCTTACGGGCTACTTCTTTTTTAGAAACATCTACTACAAAATTATTTTGTAAAATAGCCCGCCCAATTAACACCGGGTATTTTAAATCGCTTCTGTTCGAAAGCGAAAAATCAGCTTCTAATATTTCTTCAAAAAACTGAATTTGGGTGCGAATAACGTACCGCTCCTGTACCTGCCCAAAAGAACTTTTAACATCGCGCAAGCTAAACTCCTCAAACTCAAAAACCTGCTGGTGGTATAGCGGATGCGAGGGATCCAGTAACCGGCAACGGATAGCTTTGGTGCCATCGGGCCGGGTAATTTCAGTAATATCGGTACAGTGAATAGCCGAAGTAAAAGCGCCGGTATCTATTTTGGCTTCTATGTTAAAGAGTTTTAATAACGGGAAACTTACCAACTCGCGCCGCCCAATAATTTTTTTGTTTTCTGCTGCCATACCTGGAGCCAAAGTTAAACTTAAAAAAGGTACTACACCTTATCTTGATTTTAAACAATTTTCTTATGGCCTTACTTTCGTAAAGAAATACCGTATAAATACGGGTGTCCTGGTTCTTTTACGGGATTAGCATCCATTTGCCCAAATCTGTTTTTGAAAATTAGCATGAAAAAACTTACCGCCTTCATAATCATATTATTAATTTCCCGGGCAGTTATGGCCTTGCCATTTACCACTACCACCGGCACAGAATACTTACGGGTGGCCCAAAAAGGGGCTGCCGACCCTGCCGAATTAGCCCGGATGGTATTACTGGCTATTCAGAATAATAATTTTGAAGACCTGAACGCCATTATCCTCGACGACCAAACTTTGGGGCAGCTGAAAAAAAGCAGTTCGGAAGATGTAAAAGCTTTACTGGAAAAAAGTACGACTACTGATATTAAAAATGGCTTAAAAAATAATTACCAGGAAATTATGCAGCAGGGAATTTCCCGCACCATTAACTGGGCCAACGTAGAAATAACCGAAACCAAAGTAGGCAAAGGCTCGCCCACAAGCCCAATGGTGCAGCCAATTACCATAACGCTTACGAATAAAGAAAACCAAGCGGTGCAAATATTGCTGGAAACGGCTAAACTAAACAACCGGTATTTTCTATTTCAGCGAATGGCCTTAAAACCTTAGCTGCTTGTCTAACCAATAAGATTTTACCGGAATATTTCGCGGTGCTTACGTAAGTAGCTGGCTACATCGTGCAATAAAAAGGTGTGTCCGGTTTTTAGCAAAACCAAATGGCCATTTTGCAAAGCTTTCACAAACACCTGCAAACTGCGTTGCGGAATAACTTTATCGAACTCGCCCAAAAATAAAAATACCTGAATCTGGTGCTGGTTGAGCAAGGCTACAATTTTCCGGATATCGAAATTTAGCTGGCTAAAACCCACCCAACTTTTATAAATCCGGAGGCGCTTGGGCGTACTTTCCATTTGCCAGTTGGCAAACCGCAGCAAACCTTTATCTACCAGTTTGTACCGGTCGAGGAGCTTTACAAATTTAAAAAAAGGCACCGGTTTTAAAACAGTACGCTTAAATAACCCTTGCAACCAACCCGGGTAAGTTGCCATGCTGTACCAGAAATTGGTTTTAATGCCATCGGGGGCTACAAGTAAAACCCGTTCTATTTGGGCCGCAAAACCTTCGATTAAAGTTAAAGCAAACTTGCCGCCCATGCTAAAAGCCATTACCGAAAACCGCCCTATATCTTTTTCTTTCAGCAACAATCCAATTAGCTCACATAAATAATTTTTCTGCAACGGCCATTTAGCTTTAGGTAATTTGCTTTTGCCGTGGAAAAATAAATCAAAAGCATAAATGGTGCACTCTGGCCGCAAAGCTTCGGCAATTATTTGAAAATGGCTACTCTCCTGCCCATACCCATGAAACGCCAACACAATGTGCGCACCTTGCCCGTAGGTTTGGTAATGCAATTTGGTATTTTGGTGCTGAATAAAAGGCAAGTTAGTTGTTAGTTGTTAGTGAATACTGGTTTGGCAGAACCGGGTTCTGTTTTTCAGAAAAAACACCCGGTTTTATCTCGATTTTCCTAGGAAATTATTGCTATTAATTTGGTAAATGCTTGAATAATTTTCGCTAAAGTGTATTCCACAAAATTTATAACCCAACAATCAATAACTAATTAATGTAAACCAACCCTTACAATTTAGAAACGCCACCCGAAACCACAAATTTCATAACTTCGCTGCTGGGGAGTTCCAGGTAAGTAACGTTTTCTTTGGGTACTACCCAGAGTTTACCCGAGAAATTATAGGAATCAGGGAAGTAAACCGCCATTTTATCGTCGAAGTTTATGGAAGCCAGACTGTCCTGCGTTACAAAACCAATACGGTGCAGCGGCGGTTCGTTCTGCATTTTTACGAGTACCGGGCGGTTAAATTTTTGGTTATCGCCCACAAAAGCATCGAACAAATCTTTTATAGCCGAATAAATAAGGCTGACAATGGGTACCCTAATAAAAATGCGCTCGGTTAAAATAAAAAATGGCCTCACTAAAAATGAAGAACCAATAAAGCCGATTAGGGTAAGTAACAGAATAATGACCAGAATACCCAAGCCAGGAATGTGGTAGCCGGCAATATCCAGGTCAAAAAAATCATCGAGCCAATTTAACAGGGCCAGAATGATGTAGATGGTAAGAGAAATGGGCGCCATGATCAGGAACCCATTCAAAAAGTATCGGAATAAACGTTTCATCATATAAGTTTGGCTATTAACAATAGCCAGCAGCAGTTTAAAATTAAACCACCGGTTCCAGCACCGCTTGACTCAGGTGCTGTATGCTATCGGCTACTTGTTGCATGAGCCACATAGGGGTAGAGGTAGCACCGCAAATACCTACGCTTTGGGCGTGCCGGAACCATTCTGGCTCCAGTTCTTCTTCGTTTTCGACGAAATAACTTTGGACATTTACCTGCTTGCAAACGCTATACAACGCTTTACCGTTAGAACTTTTTTTACCGCTAACAAAAATAATTACGTCGTGCTCGGCGGCAAAACGGGTAAGCTGGGGCTCCCGGTTAGATACCTGCCGGCAAATGCTGTCGTTGGCATCAAAATTTGCCAAGCTGCCTTGTGCCTGTACTATTCGTTCTTCCATTAAAGCCTTAATTTTATAAAAGCCTTTGGTGCTTTTGGTGGTTTGGCTAAAAAGGGTAACGGGCCGGGAAAAATCAATTTTATCCAGGTCGGCTTCAGAAGTAACAATAATGGCCTGGTCGTGGGTTTGGCCGGCAATGCCAATCACTTCGGCGTGGCCTTGTTGCCCGTAAATTACTATCTGGCCATTTAAAGTCATGATGTCATCATACGCGTGTTTTACCCGGTTCTGTAATTTTAAAACTACCGGGCAAGAGGCATCTATCAGTTCCAGGTTATTTTCCAGGGCCAATTGGTAGGTTTCGGGCGGTTCACCGTGGGCCCGAATCAATACTTTACAATCGCGTAATTGTTTTAACTGCTCCCGGTCGATAATACGCAAGCCTTTCTGGTATAACCGCTGCACTTCCATGCTGTTGTGCACAATATCACCCAGGCAATATAATTCCGGTGCCTGCTCCATCTCGTCTTCGGCCATCTGGATGGCAAACTCTACCCCAAAGCAATAGCCCGAATTTTTATCTATGGTTATGGTCATTTTTTTAATTCAAACGCGTTTTCAGAACATTAAATATCCCCGGAATTACCATTTCAAAGATTAAGCCATTTATTAAATTTAATGCAATCGCTAAAAATACTTCTGCTTTAATCTTTTATTTATACTTTTCAATATCAGGTCAGAATTCATAAATATTGCCGGAGATAAAATGCCGCCGTGGCTGCTTAACTCGATAAATAAAATTCTTCCTGAAATAATTTGGCCGCAACACGCTCCAGCACAAAATCAACCTGCTCGTCGATGGTTATATAAGAAGTATCCAGCAAAGCGGCATCCGGTGCCTGAATTAACGGGCTTTCTTTCCGGGTAGAGTCAATTAAATCGCGTTTTTGCAGGTTCTGAATAATATCATCGATGGGTACCATTTCGCCTTTCTCCAGCAATTCCTGTTGCCGGCGCTGGGCCCGGGTATACACATCGGCTGTCATGAATATTTTTACCTCAGCATCCGGAAAAACCGTGGTGCCAATATCGCGGCCATCCATTACTACGCCCCTTTTTTTGCCCATTTTTTGCTGTTGCTTCACCATGCAATGCCTTACTTCGGGTATTACGCTTACCTCACTTACAGCATTAGAAATATACATCTTTCTAATTTCGTCTTCCACGTTCAGGCCATTCAGGAAAACTTCGTTGCGTTGGGTCCGGGCATTGCGTTCAAACGTAATATGTATGTCCTGCAGGGCCTGGGCAATTTTTTTGGGGTTGGTAAAATCAATATAATGTTCTAAAAAATAAAGGGTAACCGCCCTATACATGGCTCCTGTATCTATATAGGCGTAATGTAATTCTTTAGCTACCAATTTGGCAGTAGTACTTTTACCACACGAAGAATATCCGTCTATGGCCACTACTATTTTTTTCATATATAAGGCTACCGGGTTTTTACTTTATTTTTCGTTGCACGGACAAGGTACCGGTTTTCCCTTACGCATTTTCCGTTGGTAGGTCTTGGTTTTTTTCGACAGGCTAGGCTTTGGACTGCAGGCCATTTCTATGGTGCTACCACCCAAAAACAGCAGCAGCATACAAACCCAAACTAATTTTCTTAAAATCATTTAATTTATTTTTCGAGGAACTGCTAACCATGCAGGTATACAGCCTAAACATGCTTATATCTTAAACCAACCGGTAAGGCGTGGCAGCAGATATGTTTAAACATGGCGGGCGGCACTTACAGTTCCTGAAATTAGTTAACCTTTTCCCGCCTCAAAAATACGAAAACCATTTAACTATTATTGCTACTAATGCGCCGAAAAGAATATTAAAGATTTTTTATTTAAATTCCGGATATTAGCCGACAGTCATTCCGGTATCCATTACGGCGGCATTGGCTCTTTTCCAGCCAAAATCTAAATTGGTTTTTTGTACGTGGCAGGGGTGGCAAAGCAACTGAAAATTAGACAGCCAGCACCCGCCGCCGCCATTTTTAACCGGCACCACGTGGTCTACTTTAAGCTGGCGGCGCGACCGGCAAACTGCACATTTTTTGCCGTGGTATTTTGCCACGTAATATTCAAACGTACCGGGTTGGCCGTCAATAATGCGCCATACATCTAGGGCAAAGCTGCTGCAATCGTTACTAGCCCAGCGTTTCCGGCGGCCGGTTAAGGCGGCACCACATCCACACGAGCAAAAACCATCCTGCCGGTCCGGAAACATATCCGGAAACTTTAAATGACTTTGCAAGCGTTTATGTTTATTTATCGCTAAACGTTGGTAAATAGAACTTGGGTCGAAAAATAAAACCCGCTGCTGCCAGGCGTGCTTTAACTTAACGGCCTTAAACGGCAAAACGTAAGAAATCATTTTCTCTGCCTCAAAATTCTCTTCTCCGGGTTCGGCTACTGGCATGCAAAATCATGTATTAAGCCCCAAACTTAATTAAGATTAAGCAATCGTTAAAAACAGATAAACGTAAAAACCAACCTATTCAAACGCTTGGCTTTGCCTTACCGTATGAACGAATTACCATTTTTTAAATACTTGAAAGTTTAATTTAAGCCAACAAAACCGGGTTATATTTTTGATTTTGTTATAATTACACAAAAGGTGCTGGTGCTACTCTCCTGCCAAGTGTAAGTACCAACCTGACCCGTGGTAAGAACAATTGGCGAAAGAAGAACAGTTTTATTTATTTTACTTTATCAAACCAAAAGAAGCTTACACATGCCGGCCTACCCCAAAGACTTTAAAATAAGCGGAAAAATTGTTGACGTGCTGCAACAGCAAATATTTGAAGGCACCATAGCGGTAGTAAACGGTAAAATTGCCACTATTACACCCGAACCAACAGCAGAAACCGGCTATATTATGCCCGGCTTTATTGATGCGCACGTGCACATAGAAAGCTCCATGTTGGTACCGGCTGAGTTTGCCCGGCTGGCGGTGGTGCACGGTACGGTAGCCACCGTATCGGACCCGCATGAAATTGGTAATGTACTGGGCTTAAAGGGCGTAGAATACATGCTGGAAAACGGGCGGCAGGTACCATTTAAATTTTATTTTGGCGCACCCTCCTGCGTACCGGCCACTCCTTTTGAAACAGCCGGCGCCGAAATATCGCCCGAAGACATTGAAGATTTATTCCAGCGGAGTGAAATAAAATATCTGGCCGAAATGATGAACTGGCCGGGCGTGTTAAACGGCGATCCGGTGGTTGAACAAAAAATTACCCTGGCGCAAAAATTTGGCAAACAAGTAGATGGGCACGCTCCGGGCCTGCGCGGCGAACAAGCCCGCCAATATTGCGACGCGGGCATTACTACCGACCACGAATGTTTTACCGCCGAAGAAGCCCTGGATAAATTAGCCTGCGGCATGAAAATATTAATCCGGGAAGGCAGCGCCGCCCGTAATTTTGAAGCCCTTATTGGCCTGCTCCCCGACTACCCAAATCAAATAATGCTTTGCTCCGACGATAAACACCCCGATAATTTGGTAGAAGGCCATATTAATTTGCTCGTGAAAAGAGCGCTGGCCAAGGGCATTGATTTATTTAAAGTATTAAGAGCCGCCTGTGTAAACCCGGTGTTGCACTACGATTTAGAAGTAGGTTTACTGCGCCCAAACGATCCGGCCGATTTTATTTTAGTTGATAACTTAGATGATTTTAAAGTACGCCAAACCTATATTAACGGCTTTTTAGTTGCCGAAAATGGCGAAACCCGCATTGCTTCGGTTAAGAGTGAAGTAATTAATAATTTTAATACCAGTCCTAAAACCCCTGCCCAGTTCCGGGTGCCGGCACCCGGAACTACTGCTATGCTACAAGTAATTGAGGCTTACGACGGCCAGTTGATTACCGGCAACAAAGCCGTACCAGCCAAAATTGTAAACGATGAAATTGTGGCCGATGTAGCACAGGATGTTTTAAAAATGGCCGTGGTAAACCGGTACCAGGATGCCGCACCTGCCTTGGCTTTTATTCATAATTTTAACCTGCAAGAAGGTGCCATTGCCTCTTCGGTCGGCCATGACTCGCACAATATAATTGCCGTGGGTACCGACGACGAATCGTTATGCCGGGCTGTAAACCTGCTGATAGCCGCCAAAGGAGGAATTGCGACGGTAAGCCCAACCGAAGAAAAAATATTGCCCCTGCCAGTTGCCGGTATTATGTCGGCGGCCGATGGGTATGCCGTAGCGAAAGCTTATAGCGAACTGGATGCCCAGGCCAAACAACAGGGTTGCACCCTGGCTTCGCCGTTCATGACTTTATCATTTATGGCTTTATTGGTTATTCCGGCGCTTAAACTCAGCGACCAAGGTTTATTTAATGGACATGACTTTACGTTTACGCCAGCTGTTTATAAATAAAGTGGTCATACACCAGAAAACTTAAACCATCCGCCCTAGTACCAACTGGTATTTAGTTGCTGCCTAGTAATGCCTCAAAACTAACTTATATTAGTATACCCCGGCAGTTTTAAAAAACTGCCGGAGATAGCCTAGAGCAGTGGCAGTAATCTATCCTTTAAATTTTCGGAATAATTATTTGCCAAAATTTATGGCTGCCAGCATCTAAGCTTTTCTCCATTATCTCACCTATTTAGTAATCTACTGGCTTCCAACCTAATATTTTGGACCTTCTTTAAAATATAATTTTAATCACACACAAGCTATTCTGGGCAAACTCTTATACAAAACAACACTCCTATTTAAATTATCCAAAAAATATTTATTCCATCCAATTATATAAATATTAAAATATTTACCTATTTTCAAGCCGAATTATTTAACAATGCAATTTATTTCAAATTCAAGCTTGACACTAAATTGTAATTACCTGGCATAATAGAGTAAAACAGACCATAATAAAGCGATTTTATTGCACATTTAATTTTAATCATTACAATAACAAAATACCTGCAAATTCATTTTGTCCAATAAATAACTCATCCTTTTAACTATGATAAATTTTACACCGGAACCAATAAAAATTTATTTAAAGTTAAATTTATATTTAACCCTGATTTTAGCCGGGGTTTTACTACCTTTATTTAGCCAAGCCCAATTTGTAAGAAAAGGAGACGCTGTTAAAATTTCAGATAAGTGCTTTAAAATTACCGAAGACCGGCTAAACCGCTACGGTTCTATCTGGTGGCAAAACAAAATTGATTTGCGCGAGCCTTTTGAGTTAAATTTTATTTTGTATTTAGGCACCAAAAATGATAGCGGTGCCGACGGCATCTCTTTTTTGTTTCATAACGACCCACGGGGCTTTAATGCGACCGGTGCTGTAGCGGGCGGCTTAGGTTACGGAGTGGCCGCTGAATTTCCGAATACCCCTCCTATTGTACCGTCGGTGGCCATTGAATTTGATACGTACGATAACAACAACGACGAATACAACCAAGGATTTGACTACGGTGATATTCCGGCCGACCATAGCACAGTGGTATACAATGGTCAGGTATCACAACCACAATTCCCGCCCGTTTGGCTTAACCCCACCAATCCGGATGTAGAAAATAACCAATGCCAGAGCTACCGGATTTCCTGGAACCCCGCCACCCAAGAATTAAAGCTGTATTTTAACGATCAACTGCGGTTTAACCATACCGGCGATATAATAAATGAAGTATTTGGCGGCCAAAGCTCCGTTTACTATGGCTTTACGGGTTCTACCGGCGGCTTATCGAACGAGCAAACCATTTGCCTGTTAGATCCGGAAAGCAAACCGGAAGCTCAAAACGATGTAGCGACAACCCTGCCGGGCCAACCGGTTACCATTGCCGTTACCCAAAACGATTCGCATACCGATGGTGAACCCATTGCGCTTTCGCGGGTAGCTAATAATCCGCAGAATGGCCGGGTAACAATTGTGGGGCAAAATATCATTTATACCCCCAATGTGGGTTTTATTGGCACTGATACTTTTACCTATGAGGCTTGTGAGGCCAGTTCTTCTAAATGTTACTCCAAATGTGCCTCGGCTACCGTTACGGTTACAGTTGCCTGCCAAACTTTACCCGAAGCTACTGTAACGGCCAGCGGTTCTACAGCTTTATGCCCGGGCGAACAGGTTACTTTAACCGCGCGCCCGGGTTATACCTACCTCTGGAACAATGGGGCTACCACGCAAGCCATTACCGTAAATCAGCCCGGTGACTATGCCGTTACTTTAAAATCGGCGGATGGCTGCACGGCCACCTCCGCAACAACTACGGTAAGCATTACCGAGGTAAAAGCGCCTTTAATCCGGAGCAGTGGCACGAATACATTATGCCCTGGCGGCAGTATTACTTTGTTGGCTTTTACCGCCGAAAATGAACCTGCTTCTGACCAAAACGGATTTACCTTTCGGTGGAGCAATGGGCATACAGGTCCGTCGCTTACGGTTACAGAACCGGGCTCGTATACCGTAAAACAAATTACCCCTACTGGTTGCGAAGCTACATCTGCGGCAACTGTAATTAATCCGCGCCCGGTTTTGGCAGCTCCGGTTATTACGGCGGGCAGCCCAACTACTTTTTGTTCCGGTGGCCAGGTTGTATTAACGGTTGCGCAGCAAAATGAGGCAAATTACCAATGGTTCCGCAACGGCATTGCGGTTGGTTCTAACTCGGCTTCTTTTACCGCCAATGAGGCCGGCACTTACACCATAACCATCAGCAACAGTTGCCAGGAAATAAATAGTCCGCAAGCCGTAAACGTAGTGGTAAATACGCCTCCCCAGACTTTTGCTATACAAAAGGTTTCAGCCGGAAATGCCTGTTCGGGCGCAACCGTAAAATTATCGGTGCCGGAAGAAGCAGGAATCACTTATAAATGGTTCCGGAATGGCCAGGAACTGGATAATCAAGGCTATACCTTTACCGCTACTGAAAGTGGCAGCTACACCATTACTGCTACCAATGCCTGCGGAACTACCTCGGTTACTGAACAAGTGCAAATTACTGCTCCGGGCAATTTGGCGCCACCCGTGGTAAGCAACGGCAGCCGGTGCGGCTCCGGCAGTATAACCCTTAGCGCCAGCGGCGGCCAAAACGGCGAATACCGTTGGTACAGTTCAGCTACCGCCACTACACCTTTACCGGGTCAGACCAATAGTAATTTTGCCACCCCCTCTATAAGTATAAACACTAATTATTATGTATCCATAGCCCGCAATGGCTGCGAAAGTGAGCGGGTGCCGGTAACGGCTACTTTGTTAGATTTACCGGAGGTAAAGGTTAGTGCTGCTGTAACCATAAATGCCGGCGAAGCTACTATTCTGGAAGCGACCGGAGCCGAAACTTACCGCTGGCAACCACTAACGGGTTTAAACAACCCCAACATAGCCAGCCCCACAGCCCGACCTACCGAAACAACCACGTATACCGTTACTGGTACCAATGCCGCCGGGTGCGCCGTACAAGCCCAGGTAATTGTTACGGTTAAACAAGATTTAATGATACCCACGGCTATCTCGCCCAACGGCGATGGGGTAAATGATACTTGGGAAATCACCAATATTCAACAGTTCCCTCAGGCGCGCCTCGAAATATTTAACCGCTGGGGCAATAAAATTTACGATGTTACCGGCTACCGCAACAACTGGAACGGCACCTGGCAAGGCAGCCTGTTGCCGGTAGGTACTTATTTTTATGTAATTACCCTCGATAAAAACCGGAAACTAACCGGCCCAATCAGCATTGTTCAATAAGCTTATTTCTCATATTAAAATGAAAAAACTTTTACTTTTCACAGCTCTGGTGATATTCCCTTTTCTGATTAAAGCCCAGCAAAAAGCCCAGTACTCGCAATATGTAATTAATAGTTACCTGTTAAACCCGGCCTTAACCGGCATAGAAGAATACGCCGACGTTAAACTTGGTTACCGGCAGCAATGGGCTGGCGTAAAAGGCGCGCCGGTTACTTTTTACCTGAGCGGACATGCTCGTCTGGATAATGGTGTTAAAACCCGGAAAGCCAATGCATCGAAATTTATTAAACCCCAAGCCTTTGCCGCCGAAGCACCTAACAACGGCTTACAACGGAAAATAAAACCGTTTCATGGGGTAGGTGGTGTGGTTTTGCGCGATCAGATTGGCCCTTTTTCCCGAACTGAAGCCAGTGCCTCGTACGCCTACCATTTACCGCTGGCGAGTAACGTAAGATTGGCTACCGGTGCCTCTCTGGGAGTTATCAGCCAAACTTTCCGGGCCGATGCAGTTACTTTTGCCAACACCCAAGACAATGCCAATGTAGGCTGGAATAAAATGACGCCCAATATCTCTACCGGCCTTTGGTTATATGGCGATAATTTTTACGCGGGTGCTTCGGCCAACCAGCTTTTTGCTAACGTGGGTGCCGCCCAAGACGACCGGCCGGGCAATAATACCCTGCGCAGCCATTACTTTATTACCGGTGCTTATAAATTTGCCCCCTCGCCTACCCTGGCTTTTATTCCTTCCGTTTTAGTAAAATGGATCCAACCGGTGCCGGTGTCGGTAGACTACAACCTCCGGGCCATTTACGACGATAAATATTGGCTGGGTGCCTCTTACCGCCAACAAGATAGCTTTAGTATACTGGCTGGTTTAACCCTTAACCACCGTTTTGATTTAAGTTATGCTTACGATCTGGGCGTTAGTTCATTAAGCAGTACCAGCACGGGCAGCCACGAAATAGTATTGGGCTTACGCTTGCAAAAAAATAATTAATCAATACTTAATTAAATTCATGCATTAAAATATTTTAATAAACACTTTTCCCAGATTTGAGTAAATACGAATAACCGGCTAATTTATACGAATAAATATTTACTGGCCGCGCAGCAAAAAATAATATTCTCCATGCCATCCGAAACCTTGATTTTAATGCTTGTGGGTTTGCTGGTAAGTACTTTTGGTACAGTAGTTGGGTTTGGCGGCGGGGTATTTATGGTCCCCATTTTAATTTTATTTTTTCATTATCCCATTGAGTTAGCCATTGGTTCTACCATGTCGGCTATGTTTCCGGCAGCCTTAATTGCTTCCTTTTTTAATTATCGCGAAAAAAATATTGATTATGTAGTTGCTTCTTTAATTCAGTTTCCGGCTATGGCCGGCACCGTGGCGGGAGGGCTGCTGGTATCTTTTCTGCCGGTAGTAGAGCTGCAGTTTATATTTGCTTTTTTTGTAATAATTATCGGGTTTCTTATTTTATCTACGCCGCCGGAAGCTAAAAAAGTTAACCGCAAAACGGGTGTTATGTACCGGGTAACGCACATGCCCACTTCTTTTATTCGCAAAAATCATCAGAAACATTTGGCGTACCGCATTAATGGCGGCATTGTAGCTTTGTTTGGCCTGGTAACCGGCACGGTAGCGGGTTTGTTTGGTATTGGCGGGGGCTTTTTGCAAACCCCGGCCATGATTAAAGTATTTAAAATGCCGGCCCGCATTGCCACATCAACCTCTTTATTTATTTTAACGGTTACCAGTTTTACCGGGTTATGTACCCATTTTTGGCTGGGGCATATAGATTGGTTTAAAAGTATTCCGCTCATGACCGCCTTTGCCATTGGCGCAGCTTTAGGTCAATTCTTTAAAAGCGACAACCACAATATTACCGTTATCGATGTATTGATTGGTATTGGTTTGTTTTTAGCCGGGATGGCGCTGATAGTAAATATTATTATTAAAGCCGGCGTTTTATTTAACTATACATTTTAAGCTTACCCTAACCTGAATTAAGCTACCCACATTTTAGCTGATTAAAGCTACTACGATTGGTCAAATTATTTAAGCAAGCCGCTCAAGAATATTATTATAAGATAAAAATATTCTTGAGCGGCTTGCTATTCTATAATCTATCAGCCATTACTCTGTTTCATACTGATGCGCGGCTAATAAAGCATTCATTTTTTCTACTGTTAAAGGCTTAGTCAGGTAGTACGCTTTAAATAGGGCAGCTTTATCGGTATCTTGCGGATGGGAAGAAGTTGATAATATGGCTACCAAAATATCATGTCGGAAATTTTCATCGAGGTGCTGATACATTTCCAAAAATTCAAAACCATCCAGCACCGGCATATTTATATCCAGTAATATTAATTCGGGTTTGCTTTCCGGAGCAGGATTTACGGCTTTGCTTAAATCTTCGAGATAATCAATCGCGTGTTTTCCATTACTGATAACTTTAATGTGGTCGGTTAAAACCATGCGTTTCAATAATCTTTCGTTTAGAAAATTGCTGGTATCGTTATCGTCAATCAATAAAACACTTCTTAGTTTTTTCATTTCTCTGTTTGCGAACTTACTTTTTCGGAAAATAGATTTTAAAAACGGAACCTGCTCCCGGTTTACTTTCTACTTCTATCCGACCCTGATTATTTTCAATAATCCGTTTAACAATAAACAAACCTACGCCACTTCCTTCAATATTATCGTGCAAGCGCTTAAACAAAGAAAATATTTTCTTTTCGTGTTTTATTAGGTCAATCCCAATACCGTTATCGGCAACTGCCAGCACAGTATAAATACCTATATCCTGGCTGGTAAGTTTCACCTGCGGGGTTCTATCTGATGCCCGATATTTAATACCATTACTTACCAGGTTGTAAATAATACTTATTAAATTTTTATGCGTAAACCATATTTCGGGGGCTGCCTTAAAATCTGCGGTAATCTGCACGCCCGATTCGGCGATTTCTGCTGAAAGATTTGCTTTTACCTCGTCTAGCACCTGCTCTAAATTTTGGTTGCTAAAATCGGCTTTGCTCACATTTTTATCTATTGTGCTTACTTCGGTTAAATCCTGCACGGTATTATACATACGGTTTAACGATTCTTCCAGCCGTTTTAATAATTCGTTTACTTCGGGGCTGGTATTGGTGAGTTCTTCGCTTAAAGCCGTAACCAGGCCTTGTGCATTTACCACCGGCGATTTTAAATCGTGCGAAGCACAGTATACAAAATTATCAAGGTCGCCGTTTATCCGGATTAATTCGCCGTTTTTGGTAATTAAATCTTTTTCAACTTTTTTTCGGCTTTCAATTTCTTTTTCGAGCTCGCGGTTGCTCCGGCTTAGCTGCGCCGACCGCTGGATAACCCGTTGCTCCAGTTCGTCGTTGGCTTTGCGTAAGGCAGCCTGGGCTTGTTCTTTTTTCTCTATTTGTTCGGTTAAACGGGCATTTGCGGCTTCTAAACGCGAATTACTGGGTAACTCTAAAATCTGGGGCAAGGCCCTAAACAGGGCAATGGCCGTAAAAACCGACACCAAACCCGTAAGCATGGTAACTACCCCAGCCAGCCGGTAAGTAGGGAACCAAACCGTCCAGATATCGATAAAATGGGTAGTGCCGCAAGCCATAATAAATATGGCAAACAATATAAATACGTTGCGCTGTGCTAAATCTTCCCGCTTTTTTACAATATAAAAAAGCATAAAAGGTAAGGTAAAATACGCTAATCCGGTCAGGCCATCGCCCACCACGGTTAAGCCTAATATATCGGGTCTCCACAGGTAGCAATGACCGTGCGGCATAAAATCCGTAGATTCAAATAGCCTTCTGAAGAATTCTACCATACCTGTAAGCGCTTAGCTAAAACAAATAATACAAATTTTCTTTAAAAAGCTGCAAAGTTAATTACTTGTAAATAAAAAAATAATGGCTGGTAAATTAATTTACCAGCCATTAAAATTAATATAAATTTTTATTAAAATTATTCTATATAACCTTCAGCACGCATCCAATCATCGTTGTAAATTTTGGCTAAATAGCGGGTTCCGTGGTCGGGCAGCAGAATTACCAGCACATCTTTCTCGGTTAAATTTTCGCGGGCGTATTCTAAAGCGCCGTGTACGGCCGTACCACAAGACCAACCCACAAACAAACCTTCTTCTTTGGCCAGGCGCCGGGTCATGAGTGCGCCATCTTTATCAGTTACTTTAATAAATAAATCTATCAGGTCAAAATCTACGTTTTTGGGCAAGATATCTTCGCCAATGCCCTCAGTTTTGTACGGGTAAATTTCGTTGGGATCAAAAATGCCGGTTTCTTTGTATTTTTTAAACACCGAACCATACGTATCTAATCCAATAGATTTAATGGTGGGGTTTTGCTCTTTTAAATATTTTGAAATACCGCAAATAGTACCGCCGGTGCCTACGCCACAAGCAAAATGCGTAATTTTACCTTCGGTTTGCGCCCAGATTTCCGGCCCCGTTGTGGCATAATGCGCGGCCGTATTAGAAAGGTTGTCGTACTGGTTGGGATAAAAAGAATTAGGAATTTCCTGGCTGAGCCTTTTGGCTACCGAATAATAAGAAGCCGGATCTTCGGGAGCCACATTGGTGGGGCAAACAATTACCTGGGCCCCTACGGCTTTTAAAATATTAATTTTTTCGGGGCTTTGTTTGTCGGTTAAGGTAAAAATACATTTATAGCCTCTGGCCGACGCCGCCAAAGCCAAACCCATACCGGTATTACCCGAAGTCCCTTCAATGATGGTGCCACCCGGTTTTAGAATGCCGGCCTGTTCCGCATCTTCAATCATTTTAATAGCCATCCGGTCTTTTACCGAATTACCCGGATTAAAATATTCTACTTTGGCCAGTACAGTAGAGGCCAGGCCATCGGTTACTTTATTCAGTTTAACGAGTGGTGTGTTACCAATTGCTTCTGTAATGTGGTTTAAATACATGTACTTTATTTATATTGTGCAGTAGATTAAACTTAAAAGATTATCTACCAACTATCCTGACAAATGCTTAAAAGCAGCAACTTTGCAAAAATAGGCTTTTTTAGCCTAATTATTTATTCGTAGCGGCTATTATATCTTAAAACCGAGCAGCGTTTAGTTATAGTTCAGATGGGTGAACATTATTTTTGGAAGCGCGGCAAAAAAACCTATTTTTGCAACACTTATTTCAATTGAGCGTCAGACACCTTAAAAAAAATAAAAATGAGTGTTTTAGTAAATAAAGATTCCAAAGTAATTGTACAGGGATTCACCGGCTCAGAAGGCTCTTTTCATGCCCAGCAAATGATAGAGTACGGCACCAATGTAGTGGGCGGGGTTACGCCGGGCAAAGGCGGTTCTACTCACCTGGACCGGCCGGTATTTAACACGGTAGAACAGGCTGTAAAACAAACCGGGGCCAATGTATCTATTATATTTGTACCACCGGCCTTTGCGGCCGATGCTATTATGGAAGCCGCCGACGCCGGCATTAAGGTAATTGTTGCTATTACCGAAGGTATTCCGACCAAAGACATGATTTATGCAAAAGAATATATCAAGAATTTTGATGTTACTTTAATTGGCCCTAACTGCCCGGGCGTTATTACCCCCGGCGAAGCCAAAGTAGGTATTATGCCGGGCTTTGTTTTTAAACCAGGCCGTATTGGTATTGTATCTAAATCCGGAACCTTAACTTACGAAGCAGCCGACCAGATTGTAAAAGCGGGTTTAGGTATTTCTACCGCTATTGGTATTGGCGGCGACCCTATTATTGGTACGCCTACAAAAAATGCAGTAGAACTGCTCATGAACGATCCCGAAACCGATGCTATTGTAATGATCGGCGAAATTGGCGGTAACTACGAGGCCGTGGCTTCGCAGTATATTAAAGAAACCGGCAACAAAAAACCAGTAGTAGGCTTTATTGCAGGTCAAACGGCACCAAAAGGTCGCCGGATGGGCCATGCAGGTGCTATTATTGGTGGTGCCGACGATACCGCCGCTGCTAAAATGAAAATTATGCGCGACAGCGGTATTTACGTGGTAGAATCGCCGGCTAATATTGGCGAAACCATGCTAAAAGCTTTAAACGGCGAATCTGTATCGGCTTAGTAATTAAGCTTAATGATAATAAAAGAGGTGCAACCAAAAAGGTTAGCACCTTTTTTTATAACCTTTGGTTTTGTTCGGCGGTTTATTATAGATAGAATAACCGATTAAATAAAATTTAAAAACGATGGAACACCTGACCGACCTAGGATTGGAAAAAGAAACCAACCAGGAATTAGTGCAAAAACTAAATGAATTACTGGCCAACTACCATATATATTACCAAAATTTACGAGCCTTCCACTGGAACATAAAAGGCGTTAACTTTTTTCAGTTACACGCCAAGTTCGAAGAACTGTATACCGAAGCCCTGGTTAAAATAGATGAAATTGCCGAACGAATATTAACGTTGGGGCAAACCCCGTTGCACACCTTTACGGATTACGTGCAGGTAGCCCAAATTGAAGAATGTCGTAACCTGACCGGCGATCGGGAAACCGTAACAGCCACCATCAACAACATCAATACCATTATACAGTTAGAGCGAGCCATTTTAAAGCTAGCTGGCGAAAGCAACGACGAAGGTACTTTGGGTTTAATAAGCAGTGATTTAAACGAAAATGAAAAAAACCACTGGATGCTGCGGGCCTTCCTAAAAAGTTAGTCTAAAGGATTACCTAAATTAAAAGCCGGCTCATATTATATAAGGGCCGGCTTTTAATTTAGGTAAGTACAAAAAAAAAGGCTTGATTATTCAAGCCCCTTTCCCCTAATAAAAAAACACCATTTAATATTTTTAATCTGATAATAAACTTATCCGATATAATTTCTTTCTGAGTTTAGAATTGTTTTTCTAACACTAGTTTATACGTGCAAACCTATTAATAAGGTTATGCAAAAATTAACTTTTTTTTATTTATTTTTAATCATTATGCCAGTAAAACATGCTTCTTCTTAATGCCCAGCGCTTTATGCGTTAATATTTCCAAAGAAATATTTTTGGCTGATACAGCTGTTTTAGCAGCCATTCTGAATTACAGCTAACGAATAAATATTTGTGGTTGCCACCAGTAGCGTAATAAAAAAAAGCTGACTCTTTGGAGAATCAGCTCTTATACTTTTAAAACCGGAAATATTATTTTTGCCGGTTAAGAATATTTAGGCCGCCGGCATTTATTACAAAACCCAAACTAAACACCGAGTAGGCCGCTGTTAAGGTTTTACCGTTACGTAAGCCAAAATTGCTGCCGGTGGTATATTGTAGCTGTACCGACGGATTTAAAGTGAGCCGCGTGTAAAATATAGGTTCGATAAAAAAATTTGTTTCACCGGGTTTATCTACCCCGTTAAGCGAATATTTATATAAATCGATGTAGCTGGCCCGCAAAGCGGTTCCGTAGTTTAACGGAAAATCGCGGCCAAATAAATGCCACGACTTGCGGCGTTTGGAACTGTAATTAACCTGTAAAAAATATTTGCTAAAGCTACCTTCTTTGCGCTCATAGGTTTGTTTGCCTTCGGTAGTTTCTTCTTTTTTAATCCGGTCGCTGCTTCCCCGGCCGTAACCACCGTACACTTCCAAAATCCGGTTCCGGTTGGGCCCAAAAGTAGTAAAATAGCCGGCCGCACCTTCGAGCAAATTGTGCCGGAAATCTTGCTTTTTACGCTCGCTGTTTAACATAGAGCCATTTAATTGTAAAGCAAAATGGTCGGAAACGGCGTAAGCGGTGTTAAAAGTAAAATTGCCGCGTAAGGTTGCGTGCGCCCCGGCACTTAGTTCTCCTTTTTGGGTAAACATGGGCACATTGGGTACATTGGGCATATAAACCGAGGTACAACCAGTACCCATAAAAGCTAAACTACCCAATAAACCTAAAGCCGAAATTACTTTTTTCATTTTAAAATATATCTTAACAGAAAACTAAATGATGTTTGTGCCACCTGAAAAATAAGGGGAATGTAAAGCAACTGCGTAGTATTTCTGTCAGGAGATTGTACTTGATTTTGGGGAGTAAATTGCCACTTTTTAGGAAGAAAACCAAACCTGTTTTTCGCTATATAGCTGCCCGCCCCATATGTTAACCGCACCTTAACCTGCCGTACAAGCCGTACAGAAATCTTTAGAAAATATACAGGCTAAAAAAATGCCTTACTTCTGCAAAGAAATAAGGCATTTATTAAATTTAACTTATTTATAACCTTTTAATAAGGCGATCTAAATTAATTTTATTTGGCGTAGCTAACCGAACGCATTTCCCGGATAACGGTAATTTTAATCTGGCCGGGGTACTGCATTTCTTTTTCAATCTTTTGCGAAATATCAAAAGAAAGTTGCTGAGCCCGCTCGTCGCTTACATTATCAGCATCAACCATTACCCGCAATTCGCGGCCCGCCTGAATGGCATAGCACTGGTTAACCCCATCAAAATGCTGCGCGGTTTCTTCGAGTTCTTTTAAACGCTTGATGTACGACTCCATTATTTCGCGACGGGCACCCGGACGAGAACCAGAAATGGCATCGCAAGCTTGTACCAACGGCGAAACCATCGCGGTCATTTCAATTTCGTCATGGTGGGCACCAATGGCGTTGCATACATCGGGGTGCTCTTTGTATTTTTTAGCCAGTTCCATACCCAAAATAGCGTGCGGCAGTTCGGGCTCTTCGGGAGTTACTTTGCCAATATCGTGCAATAAACCGGCACGCTTAGCGTGTTTAACATTTAAGCCTAACTCGGCCGCCATCGTGGCACACAGGTTAGCTACTTCGCGGGAGTGCTGCAATAAATTTTGTCCGTACGACGACCGGAAACGCATACGACCTACCATTTTAATTAATTCGGGGTGTAAACCGTGAATCCCTAAATCAATAATGGTGCGTTCGCCAATCTCTACAATCTCGTCTTCAATATTCTTTTTGGTTTTAGCCACCACTTCCTCAATGCGGGCCGGGTGAATCCGTCCATCAGATACTAAACGGTGCAGCGATAAACGGGCAATTTCGCGCCGTACCGGGTCAAAGCCCGAAATAATAATGGCTTCAGGGGTATCATCTACAATAATTTCTACGCCGGTAGCTGCTTCCAAAGCCCGGATATTACGGCCTTCGCGGCCTATAATTTTTCCTTTAATGTCGTCGCTCTCAATGTTAAATACCGATACGCAGTTTTCGATGGCGTGCTCAGCGGCGGTGCGCTGAATGGTTTCCAGAACCACTTTTTTAGCATCTTTGGTAGCAGTTAGTTTGGCTTGGGCTACCACATCTTTAATATAAGAAGACGCCTGGATTTGCGCTTCGTTCTTTAAAGATTCAATTAATTGCTCGCGGGCTTCGGCGGCGCTCAGGTTGGCAATTTTTTCTAATTGCTCAATTACCGATAAACGGGCTTTCTCAACTTCTTCTTTCCGTTTTTTAATGGTTTCGAGTTGAGCGTTTAGCTGTTCTTTTTGGGTATTTAACTCGGCCTCTTTGCGTTTTACCTGCTCGGCCTGGGCGGCTACCTGTTGTTCCCGTTGCTTTACTTTGTTTTCGTTCTGAATAATGATGTTTTTCTTTTTGTTAACATCTTCTTCAAACTCGGCTTTCAGGCGCAGGTATTTTTCTTTGGCCTCTAAAATCCGGTCCTTTTTCAGGCTTTCGGCGTTTATTTCGGCTTCCCTAATAATTAATTTTGCCCGTTCGCGGGCTTCGTCTTCTTCTTTCCGGAATACCTGCCGCAGCAGGTTACGCCCTATCACAATGCCGGCGCTTAACGAGGCTAAGGCCGTACCAATAATATAGAAGGTGGTGGACATGACTATAATTTTTATATGGTTAAAAATTATAGCAGCTATATAAATGGCCAACCAGAAGTATGCCTAACAGAAATAAATAACGGCCGGAGCCGGTTAATCTAATTTAAGAGTTGTAAGAAGTTGGTCTAAATGCGCTAATTTTTCAGTAAAAGCACTTTTGTCGGTTTGTTTACTTTTAACAGTATGCAGGCTATCGGCCGCAACCTCCAGGGCCACCATAGCCAGTAAATCCTGCTTATCATCTATACCAAACTGGTCTCTAAAAAGCTTCAGGCGCTCGTTTAGTAACCGGCCGGCTATGCGTAGCCTCTCTTCTTCTTCTTCGGTAACCCGCATCGGATAATCCCGGTCAGCTATACGAATTTTTATAGATAACTCATTCATATCTTACGGTTTACAGGTAATTTATAAGGTTTAGTTGGTTAACAGTAAGTAAAATTTATTTCTAAATAAAACAGGTATTATAGTAAAAAACACAACTAATACCGCTATAAGGAACCACCGAAATTCAATCTCTTAAATAAGCAATACACTTATCTATTTCTCGAATATATTCGTTTATTTTCAGCTTTAACTCTGTAGCGTTGGCAGCATCGGCTGCTATCGTATTTACAATTTTAGTTATATTATCTCTATTTTGAAAATTTTTTATTTCTTCGTCTTTCTGATGAATCACCAGTTCCAACTCTTTAATCTCTAGGCGGGCCTTTTCCAGGGCATCCTGGGTCTGGTTATAACGCGAGATTAATTTGGTTAGCTTTTGTTCTATCCGGTTAAGCTGGTCTAGTTCTTCTCTTAATTCCATAGGTTAATTACTTCCGGATAACGGCTCCCAATTGTTTTTCGAATTGTTGCATAAGTCGGGTAAGCGTGGCATCAATTACTTTATCGGTTAAAGTCTGGCTAGGGTCGAGTAAAGTAAAGCTAATGGCATAGGCCTTTTTACCGGCTTCTATTTTATCGCCTTCGTACACGTCAAAAACGTTTATGTCTTGCAAAAGCTTGCGTTCGGTACGTTGGGCCACCATTTTAATCTGGTCGTAGGTTACGCTTTTGTCAATTACCAAAGATAAATCGCGACGTACTTCCGGGAATTTAGCTAATTCTTTAAATACCAACTGGTTTTTATAGTTCTTCACCAGGTAATCCCAATTTAGTTCGGCGTACCAAACCGGCTCTTTTACATCCAGTCGTTTGGTTATAAGGTCATCTAAAAGGCCAACTTGGGCAATAACTACATCGTTTTTGGTGTAAGCTACGCCAGCACTTAAATAATTATGCTGCAGCGGCTGCACCGTATAATCGGTGCGGGCCAGTTTAACCAGAATATTTTGCACCGCACCCGCCAAATGGGTAAAAGATACTTTTTCGACCGCCTGGCTCCAACTTTCGGCCGCCACATTGCCGGTTAAAAATAAAGCTAATTTCTGCGCCTCTTTGTATTTACCTTCGCCGGCTTTGTGGTAAACTTTGCCAAGTTCGTACAGTTTCAGGTCTTTTTGTTTCCGGTTAATATTTCGCCGCAGCACCTCTAAACCCGAAAATACCAAAGTTTTCCGGAGTACATCTAAATCTTCGCTGTTAAAATTTACCACCCGGGCCAACTCCGGGTCCGGAGCATCTGACGTTTCGTAGTAAGCCGAGTCGGAAAGCGAATTGGTAATAATCTCGCTGAACCCACTGCCCGATAAATAATTAAATACCAGTTGCTTTAGTTCTTCGGGGTTGGGGTGCGGAAACTTGGCCAAGTAACTGGCCGATATATTTTCGGGCAGCAGAATATTGTTATAACCGTAAATCCGCAGAATTTCTTCAATTACATCGGCTTCGCGGGTAACATCTACTTTGTGCGGCGGCACCGACAAGATTAAATATTCCGGGGTTTCTTCGGCAATTAAAATATTTAAATCCGTTAGGATAGATTTAATGCGCTCTACCCCAATAAACTGCCCGATTAACTGATGCACCCGCTTAATTGTTAATTTAACCGGTACGGGTTCTACGGTCTGCGGATAAACATCTAATATATCGGCGGTAATATCGCCCCCGGCTACTTCCTGGATGAGCAAAGCGGCCCGTTTAAGGGCAAACGGCACCATGTTAGGGTCGGTACCCCGCTCAAACCGGAACGATGAATCAGTTTTGATGCTGTGCGCCTGCGACGTACGCCGAATACCGGCCGGGGCAAAATACGCACTTTCTAAAAAGATAGTCGTGGTCTGGGAAGTTACGCCCGAGTTTTTACCACCAAATACCCCGGCAATTACCATGGGTTCGGCGGCATTGCAAATCATTAGGTCGGTGGCGCGTAGTTTACGTTCTATACCGTCTAAAGTAACAAAAGCGGCCCCTTCATCGGCGCGCTTTACCACAATTTTATCTCCGGTAATTTTATCAGCATCAAAAGCGTGCAACGGCTCCCCCAACTCGTGCAATACGTAATTGGTAACATCTACCACATTGTTGATTGGTGATAAGCCAATAGCTCTTAAACGATTGCGTAGCCACTCCGGCGACTCGGCCACTGTTACGCCCGTAATGGTTAAGCCGGCGTACCGCGGACAAGCTTCTGGTTCTAAAATTTCAATTGCAACAGGTCGGGAATTATCTTTTACCTTAAACAGACTCACATCGGGTAAGGCGCTGCGGGTGTGCAAAAGAGCTTGCAGCTCGCGGGCCACACCATAATGCGAAGCGGCATCGGCACGGTTCGGCGTTAGGCCAATTTCAAAAACGGTATCGGAGCTAAGGCCAAAATAATCGGCGGCCGGTGTACCATTGGGCAAATCAGTATCCAGCACCATTATACCGGCGTGTGAGCTGCCCAGGCCAATTTCGTCTTCGGCGCAAATCATACCTTCGGAAACCGCCCCGCGAATTTTGGATTTTTTAATCTGGAACGGATCACCGGAAAACGGATACAATGTTGCATTTTCAGTTGCCACTACTACTTTTTGGCCGGCGGCCACATTAGCAGCGCCACATACAATTTGTTTGGGGGCGGGTAAGCCTACATCCACCGTAGTGAGTCTTAGTTTATCGGCATCGGGGTGTTTTTCGCAGGTTAAAACCTCACCAATAACAATACCTTGTAAGCCACCTTTAACCCGCTCAAAAGTATGCAGACCTTCTACTTCTAAGCCAGAATCGGTGAGTTTAGCCGCCACTTCGGCAGCCGGCAGGTTTACAGGTATTAATTGTTTTAACCAATCGTAAGATATAAGCATATAAATCGTAATTCTTGAATGCGGCGGCGGTTCAATTTAAACTTATTATGAGCAAATCCACCTGTGATTGATGGATACTTTAAATAAAGTTTAAGCAAGTTTTTACTGCACCAGATTTACCGCCCTAAACGTAATGAAAGAGCAAAGTTATTAATTTAACTAATCGGAAAGAATATAAGGCTTATTATTTTGTGTAGGACATTTCGCCGGCTTTTACCGAAACACTTAGCCGGTTGGCCGGCGGCGGTACCGGGCACGTGTAGTTATAATTGTAAACACAAAAGGGATTATACGCTTTGTTAAAATCTAAGGTAATGGTGGTAGCGCCGGCTTCAGGTTTAGGAACATCCATAAAACGCCCCCCTTCATACGTTTCGGTGCCGTTGGTTTTATCTGAAAAAGGAACAAACAATGTACTATCGGTGGTATTTACCCGCAGGTACAAAATCAAAGTGTTTTTTTTGCCTTCGAGGTTAAAGGTAGCCTGGGCATATTGCAGGTAAGGTTCGGTGCCGCCCGTATTCATGGGCATTTGTACGGTTTCGGGTTGGGTAAATTCTTTATAATCGGCATCTACTACGTACCGGATTTCGGGCGCAAAATAAACAAGGCTGTCAAACTTCAACCGGTCGGCTTCTTCTAACGGCGAGTTAGAGCCCCGGAAGGATTGATTTTTTTCCAGGCGCTCCTTCCGGATGCCCGACACGTAAGAAGCATCGGAAAAAACCGCTTCTTTTAAAAAGTAAAAAATTATCAGTAATACTCCGGCAAAAAAAATTATTCGGACGGGTTTGGCCATAGACGGTATTTATTCGGGGCAATTATAGCTGGTTATTGCTGCAAAATATGCAAAATTACCGTGGTAAGCAGGATATATTTTTGATTTTTATTAGTAAAGTTAACCGACAACATTCTTTAAGCCGACGAAAAATATTTAATTTATTATCGTTACCGGGTTAATATTGTACTTGCTTGGCCGGTAAACGAATATTTACAGTTTAATCTTGCCTGGATAAGAATATCAGGCATCAATAAATTTCAGTTAATATCCTGTTTAATATTTTAGGAATAAATGCTGAGATGTCTCGTTGGGTGTTTCCCTTATGAACAGCTAAATAAAAATAATTGGCGGTGATAACACTACTAATGGAAACTGAATATTTTAGAATAAGTTACTAAGCCGGTAGTAAATAGCTTTCTTTAAAACTTAATGCGCTCTAAAAATATTAAAGCAAACCCTCGTCGGCAAAGCTGTAATAATTATGTTCGGTAAAAATAATATGGTCCAGAATAGGCAAATCTAACAAGACTCCGGCTTCTTTCATTTTTTTAGTTAGCGCTATATCGGCGGCGCTGGGTTTTAAATTGCCCGACGGGTGGTTGTGCACCAGAATAATGGCGCTGGCCAGGTTCTCAATGGCTTGCTTAAAAATTATTTTGGGATCGGCTACCGTGCCGGCCACGCCGCCGGTGCTCACCGGTAATTTTTTCATAACTACGTTAGCCCGGTTTAACAAAATAATCCAGAACTCCTCGTGGGGTAAATCCAGTAAGTGGGGCTTTATGTATTCGTAAATATCGGTAGAGCAGGTAATCCGGGTTTTAGCTGCCGCTGCGGTTTCTTTCCGCCGTCGGCCCAGTTCCAAAGCACTAACAATGGCAATGGCTTTGGCTTCGCCTATCCCTTTGTGCTTTTTAAGATCATTCACCGATAGTTTGGCCAGTTCGTTTAAATCGTGATTTACCGCCGCTAAAATAAGTTTGGCCACATCTACCGCGGTAAGTTTAGGCGTGCCCGACCCAATTAAAATGCCAATTAACTCGGCATCGCTTAAGGCAGCTTTCCCTTTTAATAATAGCTTTTCGCGTGGTCGGTCTTCTTCGGCCCAGCTTTTGATAATCAAAGATGGCTGATAATTAGGATTATTATCGGGAGTTGGCATAAACAATAAAGTAATTATGGGGTTATTTTGCTTACGTAATTAAACTTAATTTGCGCTGGTTACTGGGCTAAACTAATTTTTATGCGTAGAAGTGCCGGTACCTGCTTTATTTTTAACGGCCGTGAACAAAAGGTACTTGTTGCCGGCTTTATAATTAAATATTACCCCTAATAAGTACTCATATTTGCTTATAACATTATTATATATGTTAACCCAACGCATCGTAACCATTACTCTCTTACTTTTAGTTATTTTCCTGGTCGATTGGTACGTTTTTCAGGCGGTACGCACCGTAACCCAAAACCTGTACCTTCGCAACCAACGCTTTATATACATTCTGTACTGGAGTGTTTTTGTGCTTACTGCGGCTACTATTATTATGTTTACCTTAACCCGGGGTACGCCGCCCACTCATTTCCGGATGTATCTGGTAAGTACGCTATTTATTATATTTGCCTCCAAGCTGGTAGTGGTCATGTTCCTGCTCATCGACGATGGCCTACGGCTGATGAAATACCTGGTTAATTATATTTTTAGCACGGCTCCAAACCAACCCACCGGCGAACCCATCAAAATTAACCGAAACGAGTTTTTGAATAAACTGGCTTTAATTGCCGGTGCGGTACCATTAGTGGCTTTTGTTTACGGAATGGTACAGGGCGCTTATAGTTACCGGGTAAAAAAAGTAACCTTGCGCTTACCCCATCTGCCGCCTGCTTTTAACGGTTACCGGGCACTCCAGATTTCAGATTTGCATACCGGCAGTTTTACCAGCACCAACCCGCTAAAAAAAGCCGTTGCTTTAATTAATAAACAAAAAGCCGACCTGGTATTTTTTACCGGCGATTTGGTAAATAATGTTTCTACCGAAGTTTTCCCCCACATAGACGCCTTAAAAGAAATTAAAGCTCCCGATGGGGTATTTTCTATTCTGGGGAACCATGATTATGGCGATTATGTAAACTGGGAAAATCGCGACGCAAAAGTTAATAATTTAAACCGCCTGAAAAATGCCCACCAGCAAATGGGTTGGCGCCTGCTCTTAAACGAAAACATACACATAACCAGAGACAATGATCAACTGGCTGTACTGGGCGTAGAGAATTGGAGTACCCGCTTACATTTTCCTAAATACGGCAACCTGGCCCAGGCTTATGCCGGCACCGAAAATACACCGGTTAAAATATTATTGTCGCACGACCCCTCCCATTGGGATGGCGAAGTAAATACCCGGTTTCGCGATATTGATTTAACCTTGTCGGGCCACACCCATGGCATGCAGTTTGGGGTAAATATTCCGGGTTTTAAGTGGAGTCCGGTACAATACGTTTACAAGCAGTGGGCCGGTTTGTATAAAAAAGAAACCCAATACTTATATGTAAATACCGGTTTAGGCTTTTTAGGCTATCCGGGACGCGTGGGTTTTTTACCCGAAATAACCGTTTTCGAATTCAGGACGGCTTAATCCATAATGCTCATCAACTTAGATGCTAAATTCTAAAAACTACCGGGCAACAATATTTAGGTGGATATAATGGGTATAAAAGTTTAAAAACTTTAAGAAAACGAAGAATTTGCACCAGATACTTAATAAAATTATGTATTAATACGGAAAACCTAAATAAAAACGGTTCGTTTAAAAGCCTGAACTTGAGATATATATTTATTTAAGTTCGTCTATATTAAAACAAAAGAAAAAGAGCTATGAAAAAAATTATGATGATTTTGTGTTGCGCCGGAGCATTTACCTTTGCTTCGTGTGGCGGTAACAGTACAACTACCGAAAGTACCGATACCGAAAGCGGTACTGGCACTACTGACATGAGTACCGATACCATGAGCACCGACACTGACATGGGTACTACTGATGACATGGGTACCACAGCTGGCGGTACTACCACCGGAACCACTACAGGTACTACTGCTGGCGGAACCACAACCGGAACAACTACTGGAACCACCAGCGGCACTACAGCGGGCGGAACCACAACCGGTACTACAACTGGTACCACAGCTGGCGGCACTACCACCGGAACCACAACTGGAACTACTGCTGGCGGAACAACCGCAGGTGGAACTACTTCAGGATCTACCAGCGGCACTACTGCTGGCGGAACCACAACCGGAACTACTGCTGGCGGTACTACTACTGGCGCTACTACTGGTACCCGTTAATAAAGATTTTATTACACAGCTATAATAAAAAAGCCTGGGCTACAACTAGTCCAGGCTTTTTTTATCTTATTTATTCAATATTAGTCTATTTAAAAACAGATAACAACCGATACAACCAGACAGACTAAAACCACTTTATTTATATTTAATATGTACTTTTAAGCACTTAATCTATCTTAAATACAAGTTTACTAAACAAACAACCGCTTGCCCACGTAAAAAGATTTTTTCAGTTAAATAAAATAAATACAACTAACTAAAATTGGTTTAATATGAAAAAATTATTTTTAGTGCTGTGTGTAGGAGGTTTATCCCTGACAGCCTGTAACCGCGAAAAAACTACTGCTGATATAAATACGTCAAGCGCAACAACCACTACCGAAACAGTAGAGGCCGATGGCACCGATTATGAAAACGAATACCGGGCCCGTGCTTCGCGTATGTCGGCCAGAATGGCTGATGAAATGCATTTTGATACAACTACCCAAGCCAAAGTAGAACAGGCTTATATTAACCGGCAACGCCGTCTTGATGAAATTCGCAGTAAATATGATTATGAAGCCGAAGGCAACGTACAATCGGGCGGTTATGCTTCTGAAACCGATGAAACTACTAACATGAACCCCGATATGATTTCGGAATTAAAAACAGTAGATGTAGAAATAGATAACGAGTTCCGCAATATCTTAAGCCCCGATCAATTTAAAATGTACGAAACCAACCGGGCTAATTATTGGGAAGATAATACTATGCCGGTAACTTCTGAACAAAATCAGACTACTACCCAAAGTACCTCAGAAACCACCGACCGGAATATTACCCGCGATGGCGACGAAATAAACGTACAAAGCGGCGATATTAAAGTTAAAGCCAGTCCGGGTAAAACCAAAGTAGAAACGCCTACTTACGAATCTAAAATTAAAGGCGAGGAAAGAAAATTTAAATCTAAAGTAGATGATACTAAAATAAAATCTGAGCCCGGTAAAGCCAAATACGAATCGGACGATACCAAAATAAAAATTAAAGATTAATAAAATATTCTAGTAACGAAAAAGCTTGCCGAAGAAATTTGGCAAGCTTTTTTGTATATACCAAGTTATCTGACTAAATAGCTATACTTTTAATATTTTAAAACCGTTTAATTCACGTAAACAATATTGATTAGGCAAAATTCCTTTATGACAGGTTGGTTTAACCGCATTTTACTTTTACTCATCTTTTTTTGCGGTGGTACTACCCTTTATGCCCAATCTAACTTAAAATTAACGGGTACGGTTTTGCACGCCCAAACCCGTAAACCCCTTGAGGGTATCACTGTTTTAAAAAAAGCTACCAGCCGCGGTACTATTACCGATGCCGCCGGTATTTTCAGGGTAATGGTAGTACCTAACGATACCTTAATTATTAGAGCGGTTGGGTTTAAAACGGTGCAGTACCTGGTGCACCAACAAGCCCAAGCCGATTTTACGGTTGAAATATTACTGGAAGAAGGCTCCCATACGCTGCCCGAAGTAAAGGTAGTAGGCGGCTTAGATTACGAAAAAGTGAACCGGGCGTTGCGCAACATGAAAAAGCCACCCGAGCCAAAAGTTGCCGTTAAGCCTCCTGCCCCAAAGCCCTTGTACGAAGAAAAAAAATCAGAAGCGGTGGCTCCTACCATCGAAAACCCCGCCAGCTTGCTCTACGACATGCTGTCTAAAGAAGGCAAAGACCGCCGCAAATTAGCCGAATTGCAGGAAGAAGCCGCCACCAAGAAAAAAGCCCTGGAAGACGAAAAGAAAAAACGCGCTTACGACAGCCTTTTCTTAAACCGTAACCACGATATGCGGCTGCGATAATAAATAACCAAAACTTTTTACCTGCGTTGTGGTTAACAAATGGTTAAACCGCACCCGCATGAAAATTGGTTATCCTTGTCTTAACGAAACATTGCCCTGTTCTTCGGCCTCTACTTTCCGGTTAGCCTCTTATTCCGAAGAAAGGCTCATTCAATCGGTTACGAACAACCTGGCCTGTTTGCAGCAAATACTGGAATTTAATGTGCAAAACGGCTTATTATTTTTCCGGATGAGTTCTGATTTAGTACCTTTTGCCTCGCACGCGGTAAATACATTTAAATGGCAGGAGTATTTTGCCGATACTTTTCAGGCCATTGGCCATTATATAAAAGCACACGGCATGCGAATATCTATGCACCCCGACCAGTTTGTGGTGTTAAACTCGCCTACCCAGAATATTGTACAAAACAGTTTTGCCGAACTGGAATACCAATGTACTATCATGGATTTAATGGGCTTAGATAAAACAGCCAAGCTACAAATACATGCCGGTGGCGTTTACGGCGATAAACCAGCCGCTATCCGGCGCTTTGCCGATGCCTACCAAGTACTACCGGAAAATGTTAAAGCCCGGTTGGTAGTAGAAAATGACGACCGTTCTTACAGCCTCCAGGATTGTTTAGAACTGCACGAAATGATTGGGATTCCCATATTGTTCGATAATTTTCACCACGAATGCCTAAACAACGGTGAACCCATGCCAGAAGCTTTGCGGCTGGCCGCCCGCACCTGGCAACCCGAAGACGGCATTTTAATGATGGATTACAGTTCACAGTCGCCCGGCGAAAGAAAAGGCAAACACGTGAGCCACATTCAATTAGATCTTTTCCGCGAATTTTTAACGCAACTGCAAGGCTTAGATGTAGATATTATGCTGGAAATTAAAGATAAAGAAACCAGTGCCCTTGCGGCCGCAGCCCTTTTGCGTGAATTAGGTTATTTGCCGGCCAGCCTTCCGGCTTAATATATGCAATTTGATTTTTAGTTTTAACATCCGCAGTACTGTTCGCTAATCTTTAACCCAGGCTTTATTTTTTCGCGCTTCCGGCACCAGAAACTTATTCAAACCAATATTTTTCTGCTCTTTTATTCCCTTAATAACCATAGCAGCATTTAAACGCGCGCCTGCTTCTATGGTATGGGTATGGTCGGTGTTGTTAAAATATGCGGCTCTTACTTTCGCTTCACCTTCGGTGTCGTACTGGTCGGCAATTAGTTTGTTTAAATGAATAAAAAAAGCGCCGGTTTGGTTAGCGGCTTCTGCCGCCCATTTCCCGTAATCCTGGTAGTTGCGGTTTACTTGGCCATTTTGCCAGACATTGCGCGGCACCGGCGATAAAACAATGGGTGTAGCCTGGTGGGCCTGGGTTTCTAGAATAAACTGGCGCAAATACCATCCATAAGTATGTACCGTTTCTTTATTCTTTGTAATTAAATTAAATATTTCTTCAGTCTCGTCGCTATTACTTCTTAGTGTGCCGCGAGCCCGTAAGGTATCGTTAACCGGGCTGCTATCGTTGTGGCCAAACTGCAGTAGTACATAATCGCCGGGCTTTATTTTTGCTAAAACATTGTCCCACAAACCCATACTCCGGAAAGTACGACTACTGGTTCCGCCCAAAGCATAATTCTGCACCGATATTTTACTTGTATCAAAATAAGCCGGTATAAAATTGCCCCACCCCCACAAACCACCATCGCCTTTTCCTTTACCGTTTTTAACCGTAGAGTCGCCGATTAAAAACAAAGTTGGTTTGGGGCTGGCCTGTTTGGGTGCTACACAACTACAAACCAATAAAAGGCTAAAGAACAAAGTAGTCCAGTATTTTATAGTAAAAGCTATTCTAAAATTCATCTACTGGTCTTTAGGGTGTATATTCTGATTCTTTTAATTTTATTTAATGCCTAAATAACAGATACCAGGAATATTTTATTAGCATGGCTGAATTAGCTACTAAATATTGTGATTAAAAAAGAAAGGAGTTATTTACAATTTAATTAAAAACGTCGCTTACTTTTTCGAACCCTATATTTCTGCGAAATCAGTCTTGGTATTTATGCTTGTGTTTTGGCGTTACGTTAATGGCTGGATATTTAATATTCTTCAGGCCATTACCAATATAAAAGCTAGGATGCGGCGGCTGGTTATAAGCTACATTTTGCCAGGCAATGGCCATGCGGTACTGCGGATTGTGCATAAGCGTAGGTAGGCGGTGCGCGGTAGGAATAGTGGTAGTAAAAATGCGTAGTTCCTGGTTATCGGTTGTCCGGAAAATAACTTCTTCGCGCCAGTCGCCTAAAATATCGGCACTTAGTGCCGGGGTAGATTTGGTACCATTGTTGGCACTACAGCCTTCGGCGGTAAATATCCGGCCCGCCTGGTATTTATCAATGTGGTTTCCGTCTAATAATTCGCGGGTTAAGTCGCCGTCCCACCAAATTACAAAATTAGTAGACGGGGGATCTTCACCAATCTTTTCACCCTTGAGATTAAGTAAACCACCAGACCCGGAAAACCACATTTCGGCACCCGGATTAGCCGGATAGATATCAGCGGCTACTCCCCGCCCCACATCTTTGCCTTCATGGCCACGCCAAATAATTTCGCCAGTCCGGGCATCGTACAAGGCCGCCCCCGGCCCCGTTACATTGGTTTCGTTTTCATGTATTCCAAATACTTCCAAACCAGGCCGGCTGGGGTCCAGATCAGTTACATGCAAGGCATCGCCGTGGCGCAAGCCGGTGGTAAAAAGCCCTTTTCCATTATCATCCACCACCATAGCCCCGTAAATTATTTCGTCTTTGCCATCCAGATCTACATCGGCAATGCTTAACCCGTGGTTTCCCATACCGGAATAAGGGTTTTCCCGGCTTTGGGAGTCGAATACCCAACGGGATGTTAACCGGCCATTGCGATAATCCCAGGCTGCAATAACCGAGCGCCCATAATACCCGCGGCACATGAGTACACTAGGCAACCGGCCATCTAAATATGCGGCTCCTGCCACAAACCTATCTGCGCGATTACCCGAACTATCATTGCCACCATTGCCGCCCACACCACCCCAACCACCTAAATCGCCGCGGCCCGGCAGGTAGTTGGTGGTAGCCAGCGCAGCGCCGGTTTGGCCACTAAAAACCGTGAAATACTCTGGTCCCCGCAATATTTTCCCGTTGCTGTCGCGCCAATCGGCCTGGGCATCACCGATAATTTTACCCTGACCATCACGGGTGCCATCGGCGGTTTTACAAGCCAATTCGGCTTTACCATCGCCATCCATATCAATTAAAATAAATTGCGTATAATGCGCGCCCTCCCGAATATTTTTTCCCAGGTTTATGGTCCAGAGCAAGGTGCCATCTAATTTATAAGCCTGAAAAATGGGTTCATCGGTAAAGCCGTTGGCCGGGGTATCGCGGCTACGGCCAGCCTGGTGCAATACAATTTCGTATTCGCCGTCGCCGTCTAAATCGCCTACTGTTGCATCGTTGGGGGTATAGCCTGGGGGCGTTTGTAGCGGAACCGATAAATATTGTTTTACGGGAGCACCACTAGCTAAAGTAAAGGCCGCACTGGGCGCTTGTTCCTTCCCTTTTATTATTGGCTTAACAAAGTAAATATTCTCTTGCTGCAAGTCGGCAGTGGTATCGGTATAATTGGTACTTTGGGTTAAGGGTGTTTTGTTTAGTTTTACCGCCGCATTACGGCCGGTACGTCGGTACAAATTAAAACCAATATTTGCCGGATCGGTTCCCAAAAGCCGCCACCCAACGTACACCTGACCACCTCCTTTATTTACCGCCACTATCCCTCGGCCTAAATTTTCCATTAGCGGCTGCGCTGCGCTTGTATTAGAAGAAAGCCCTATAACGATATAGAATAATAAAATAATTAGGTGCTTCAAACGCATATATAAAGGGTTGCAATTGGAGAGATAGAATGAATAAAATACCGGTGCGGCCATTTAGTTTACTAAAGCAATCGTTAATTTTTCGTCGGCCGGTTTAGAGTAGAAATTAATCAGACTTAAGATAAAGATTTATTTCTAAATTATGCCATCTCAGTGTATTAACTATTTTGCAGGGTAATATTTGTTGAGGTTCTGGAATTTTAAATTATGATTCGGAAATAAGAATCAGGTATTTTAAGAAAAGAACTTTCATTGTACTTAGGATTAAATGTAAGCTGCTGCTGAAAGTTGGCGTTTTCCCGAATAAGTAAATGAGCTAATTGGCGGTTAAAATACATCCAATTTCAGCTGAAAACATTACTACACCCATATTGAATATTTATTAGATCAGGCATAAAAAATGCCATTAGCTACAGCTAATGGCATTCTTCGATAATAATGTTGGCTAATTTTTTTAAAGCGTCTTTAACTTTTTAGGTTAAGCGAGCCGGTTATTTCTTTTAACGCAATTTCGGCCAATTTAGCCTGGTACTGCGCATTGCTATAGCGTACGGTGGCATTAACATAATTGAGTTGCGCCTCTCTAACTTCTATTTGAGTAATACTGCCCAACCGGAATTTATCTAAAGTAATATCCAGGTTTTGCTTTGCAATTTTTTGATTACTCGCTTCTAAACCCACCAAAGATAAATTAGTTTGATAGGTCTGGAAGGCAGAAGCTAGTTGAGCATTTACACTTTGGTTTACCCGCTCCAGATCAATCTGGGCATTATCAACTAATATTGAGGCATTTTGTTCGCGGCGGCGTTGCAGGTAGCCGTTAAAAATATTGACCGAAGCCGATAACCCATAATTGAAGCCCCGCCCAGTGGTTAAAGTGGCAAAGCCCAGTGCTGATTCGGAACGACTAAAATTATACCCGGTATTAACGCCAATGGTGGGAAACCGGTCAGACCGCACTTGTTTCAGATCAAGTTCGGCAATGCGCCGGCTTACTAAAGCGGCCCGCATGGCCGGATTTTGCAGTTTTGCTTGTTCTGATAATTGGGGCAAGGTTAAGGTGTTGTCGATAGTTATGGAATCAGCTACCGTAAAAGAGGTACTAACGTCGCGGGCCAGTATTTCGTTAAGACTAATTTGGGCATTGCGGTGCAGTTCCTGTTGCCGGAGTAAATTTGTAGTATCAGTATTCAAGTCTACTAAAGCATTGAGCACTTCCAGGCGGGCGGCTTTACCAATGGTAAAACGATTCTGGGCAGTTTTTACCCGGTATCTGGAAATATCAATCGCCGATAAATATGCATTTAACTGGTGCTGTTGCTGCACTAAGTTGTAGTACAGGTTGGTTACGTCGGCTACGGTAGTTAATACTTGCAATTGCAAATTAGCTTCTCCTAACTTCTGCAACTCTTTTAATTGTTCGTACCGGGCAAACATGCCAAATCCATCGAATATGGTCCAGTTCAGGCCTACGCCGTAACCAATGTTGGAGTTTTTGGCCCCATTACGTTCTGTTACTTCCCCAGTAGCCCGGGTCTGGCTGCTATTCTGGATAGTGTTGTTGTTAGAGAAATTTCCGGTTACGGCCGGAATAATACCAGCATTGGCCAGGTTTACATTATTTTTATCAATTTCGAGGTTATTAGAAACCAATTTAATATTATAGTTTCGTTCTAAGGCAATTCGGACGGCATTTTCCAGCGTTAACACTTCCTGGGCTTCTGTTTTGGTAACTGCTAAAAAAGAAACCAAAATTAGAAATAACAGGCTAGCAACTCTTTGCTTCATAAATTAAGATAAGTTTTAACTAGTTTGTAATTCTTTGTGGGCAACCGGCTTTGCCGTTTCTTTTTCCAGCTCTTCTAAGTTATCGAATTCTGGATGATGGGTGCGCTCCCGCGACCACATGGCATAAATAGCCGGTATTACAAATAAAGTCAGGATTAAAGAAAAAGTGGTACCGCCTACAATTACGACCCCCATCCCTACTCTACTTTGAGCGGCTGCGCCTAAGGTCATGGCAATGGGCAATGCGCCTAGGGCAATAGCTAAACTGGTCATCAGGATGGGTCTTAAACGGGCTTCGGACGCTTCCACAATGGCTTCGGCTCGGGTTCTACCTTCTTCCCGCAATTGATTCGCAAATTCAACAATTAAAATACCGTTTTTGGTTACTAACCCTATAAGCATAATGGTACCAATCTGGCTGAAAATATTCCAGGTCTGGCCAAATAACCACAACGAGAGCATGGCGCCGGCTACCGCCATGGGTACCGTTAAAATAATAATTAAAGGGTCTACAAAACTTTCGAACTGGGCGGCCAGAATTAAATAAATTAATAAAAGGGCCAAACCAAAAGCAAACATGGTATTAGAACCGCTTTCCACAAAGTCGCGCGACTCACCGGATAAATCAGTGGTGAACGTTTCGTCGAGTACTTTATCAGCAATCCGGTTCATGGCATCAATACCATCGCCAATACTTTTACCGGGCGCTAAACCAGCCGAAACCGTAGCCGATAAGTACCGGTTGTTGTGGTATAATTGCGGCGGACTGCTGCGCTCGCTTATGGTTACCAGGTTATCTAACTGCACAAGCTGGCCATTGCTGCTGCGCACGTACAACGATGATAAATCCATGGGGTCATTCCGATCGGCTTCTTCAAACTGGCCAATTACCTGGTATTGCCGGCCGTTCATCAGGAAATAACCAAACCGCTGACCGCTTAAAGACAACTGCAGTGTTTGGGCTACATCAATTACCGATACGCCTAAGGTTTGGGCTTTATCCCGGTCGATAGAAATATTAATCTCGGGTTTATTAAACTTCAGGTTTACATCCGGATTGGTAAAAGTAGGATCCTGCATGGCTTCTTCGAGGAACTCCGGTACTTTTTCCTGCAGTTTCTCAAAATTCTGGGCCTGGATTACAAATTGGATGGGCTGTCCGCCCCGGCGATTAACCGAAATGGTGGGCTGCTGGTTTACCATCGTCCGGGCTTCGGAATAGCGGCGGGTGAGTTTGGTTATCCGGTCGGCAACTTCTTTTTGCGAACCTTCGCGTTCATCCGGCTGCACCAGTGTCATGATCATCATACCACTGTTTACCGTACCGGCTCCGCCAAAACCCGGCGATGTTATTATCAGGTTTACTTTTTTCTCCGGAATTGAGTCGTTGATCATTGCGGTCAGCTCATCCATAAACCGCGACATATACTCAAAGCTGGCTCCTTCGGGAGCAGTAGATTGCACGCGTAAGAAACTACGATCGTCGTAAGGGGCGGTTTCTTTCTGCAATATGGTGTAAAAAAAGCCGATTAAGCCAATACAAACCAACAGAATCGGGAAGCTTAACCACTTCTTTTTCATAAAGCTGCGGAGTGCGTTAGCATATCCCTGATTCATCTTCACGAAATATGGTTCGGTCATTTCGTAAAACCTGGATTTTTTGTGCCCACCAGCTTTCATGAGGTAGGCGTTCAGCATAGGCGTTAAGGTTAAAGAAACAAACGCCGAGATAAGCACCGCCGCGCCAATTACCACCCCAAATTCGCGGAATAGCCGGCCCACAAAACCTTCGAGAAATATAACCGGCAAGAATACGGCGGCCAGGGTAATGGATATAGAAATAACGGCGTAAAATATCTCGTTAGAGCCTTTTACCGCCGCTTCAATCGGCGACATGCCCTCTTCTACCTTTTTAAAGATGTTTTCGGTAACCACAATACCGTCGTCTACTACCAGACCGGTTGCCAGTACAATGGCCAGCAGGGTAAGTACGTTTACCGAAAAACCAGCCAGGTACATAATAAAGAAAGTAGCAATTAACGAAACCGGAATATCAATTAATGGCCGGAATGCAATGCTCCAATCGCGGAAGAATAAATAAATAATTAAAATAACCAGCACCAAAGCAATTACAATGGTTTCGGCTACTTCCAGTACCGATTGTTTAATAAACCGAGTGTTATCAGAAGCTACTTCCAGTTTAAGATCATCGGGTAAATCTCTCCGGATTTGCTCTATTTCTTTGTAAAAAGCCGAAGCTATCTCCAGGTAATTGGTACCGGGCTGCGGCGTAATAGCCAACCCAACCATGGGCTTACCCGATTCTGTCATACGGGTTTCCAGGTTTTCAGGACCTAAAGTAGCCGTACCTACATCGCTAAACCGAATAATATTATCGCCGGTGGTTTTAATAATTAAATTATTAAACTGCTCTTCGTTCGTAAGATTACCTAAAGTTCTTACACTAAGTTCGGTATTGGTACCGGTTACTTTACCAGAAGGTAATTCTACGTTTTCGCGGTTCAGAGCATTCCGGACATCACTTACCGTTAAACCATAAGAACTCAATTTTACCGGATCGAGCCACAGGCGCATGGCATAACGTTTCTGGCCGTATATCCGGATGCTGCTTACGCCCGGCAAGGTCTCAATGCGTTGAGAAACTACGTTTTCGGCGTAATCGCTTAATTCTAACTGACTCCTGATATCGCTGCGCAGCGTAGCTACAATAATGGGTTCTGAGTCGGCATCGGCTTTTGAAACAACCGGGGCCGAATCCAAATCTTCGGGTAAGCTCCTGATGGCTTGCGACACTTTATCGCGCACGTCGTTAGCAGCTTCTTCCAGGTCTTTGCCCAGGTTAAACTCAATGTTAATATTACTGGTACCCTGGTTACTCGTAGACGTAATGTTCCGGATACCATCTATGGCATTAATGGCTTTTTCGAGCGGCTCGGTTATCTGCGACTCAATAATATCGGCGTTGGCACCCGAATAACTGGTACGTACCGATACAATAGCCGGGTCGATAGAAGGATATTCCCGAACGCCCAGGAAAGTATAACCTATCACGCCAAATAAAATCAGCATCAGGTTAATTACAATTGTAAAAACCGGCCGCCGGATACTGGTGGTTGATAAACTCATAAATTTTAAACGCTTGTTTAATTAACTTTTGCTTTGCTCTTTCGCTATTCTCACTTTTACCGGAGCGCCATCTTTTAGCGTCATAACGCCAGTGGTTAAAACCGTATCGCCCGGGTTTAAACCGGCGGTTACTAAAATATCCCGTTCAGTACGGGTGGCCGTTTCTACCAAAGCTTCTTTGGCTTTGCCATTTTGGGTTATAAAAACTTTCTTACCATTTTGCACGGGCACAACGGCTTCGGTAGGTACCAGAATAGCGTCCGGAATAACGGCTAGCGGCAGTTGTATACTTGCAAAAGCACCCGGCAGTAATTCGCCGTTGGGGTTTGCGGCCCGGGCCCGGAGTTGCAGGGTACGGGTGGAGGCTTCTATGCCGGGTTCAATGGCGTATATGGTAGCTTTGTATTTGTTTTTAGAACCTGCTACCACAAAGGTTAATTCGGTATTTTGCTTTACCTGCGCGGCATATTTTTCGGGTACCGAAAACGTAATTTTAACCGGGTCTGTACTTACCAGGTTGGCAATTGCGGTTTCGGGCGATAAATAAGCCCCCTCTGAAATAGCCCTTAGACCAATTTTGCCAGAAAACGGTGCCCGGATAGTAGTTTTGGCTAGTTGCGCCCGGATTAACTGCGACTGTGCCTGGGCCGATTTTAATTCGGCATTGGCCACATCATACTCTTCCTGACTAATGGCTTCTTTTTCTAGTAACAAAGCTGCCCGCCGGGCATTTTCGGCGGCTAAACTTTGTCGGGTTTGCGCCTGCGATAACTGTGCCCGTAATTCGGTATCGTCTACTTTTACCAAAACCTGGCCTTTTTGTACTTTACTGCCTTCCTGGAACGAAATACTGCGGACCAGCCCCGACACCTCTCCCCGCAGTTGTACTTGTTCGTTGGCTTCCATAGAACCATTTACCAGTAAAGAATTGGCAAATTCCTGGGGTTTTATTACTACGCCACTTACCCGCATGGCTGGTGCACCACCACCTGGCCCACCTTTACCTCCTGGTCCGCCGCCGGCACCTCCCCGGCCCCCACCGGCTTCGGCTTGCTTTTTATTTGCCGAAATACGATAAGCGATTAATGAACAAAAACCAGCAATTAGTAAGGCATAAATTATATACTTAATCTTCATAAATGTGAATGGTGCAAAGTAGCTGCGTTGTTAGATAAATCGACCTTAATGTATTTTGGAATTCTGAAGAAATTCTGATTTGTAAAACCCGGCCTCCTTTTAAAAACTCTTCTGCGAAATAATCAGGCATAGGTTTATAAATTAATTTAAACTATAAACCACTAAAATTCTTTAAAGCTAATCTTTAAGCGAAAATACTGTTTTACCTAATTAAGAATAGTCTCATGAATTTTAATGGACAAGATAAATAGGCAAAGGTTTAATAAGTCTTAAATTATTATAACAAGTTCTTAACTTTATTAAAAAATTCAACCTTTATAACCACAATTTAAAAAATTGAATTAATAATGCTTTTTACTTAATATTTCTAGTACCCAGAAGCATACCTAAATAAATCTTTATTACTTGTTTTAATTTGCTTAACCTTCTTATAAAGAGAATTACAGGCATAAAGGTTTAAAAAATGTAAAAGCTGTTCCGGATAAGTAAACTGGGCTTAGTTTTCCTTTATCCAGAACAGCTTTTCTGAAGAGATCTGCTTTTTTATTTATCAGGTAATTATGCCTTTACCAATGGCATATTTAATGAGAGCCGCTGTGTTTTTGGCTTTTGTTTTTTCAATAATATTCTGGCGGTGCGTTTCTACGGTGCGTTTACTGGTAAATATTTTATCGGCTATTTCGGCATTGGTTAACCCATCGGCAATTAATTTAAGAATTTCTACTTCGCGCTGCGAAAGGTCGCGGGTTTGTTTTTCCTCGGTATTTTCTACGGGTTTGTAGGTTGGGTTCTTAAGCTTGTTTAAAAGATTAAAACCAACATCAGAACACAAGTACCGGCCACCTTTGGCTATTACTTTAATGGCACAAACCATTTCTTCGCGGCCCGTATTTTTAAGCAAATAACCACTGGCACCTGCTTCAAAAACCTTTAATATATAATTTTCATGGTCCAGCATAGATAATACCAGCACCTTCTTCTCCGGATATTTTTCCCGGATATAACCAGTCGCCTCAAAACCATCCATTTCGGGCATATTTATATCCATCAGAATAACATCTACGTCTAAATCTGGTAACATCTGAATCAATTCTTTGCCATTACCCGCTTCGCCAACCACTAAAATGTCGTTGCTGTCTCGCATCAGGGCTTTAATGCCATCCCGAATAATAGTATGATCATCAACTATGATTACTTTAATCACATCGTTCTCCTGCAAGGTTTCTCCCATAGTAAAAAAAAGTAAGATATAATATTTAAAGCGTGTTGTTGTAAATTTTTAAGCAAGTGAAGATAACCTTCCTTTAATCAGGCGCACTGTAGTAAGGTTTGGGTCGGGTTTATAGTTCAATTATCCAAAATTCTGATAATTATAAAGGTTTAAAAAGCAATTGTCAAAAAAACACAATTAAACTCCTATAATTTACAGACTTTTACTTAAAAAGCTTGTATTTATACGTACTAGAAATTAGACAGACCACATAAATTAAGTAAATAATACATTTAAGCGCTTAGACTTAATAATTAAATTTGTAATTGTACTTGCTTTAAAGTTTAACACATTTCCGGAGAATAACTAATAAAGCTGATGAATTTTAGCGATATAAATATTTACATTTTAATATTTTAGCGCAATTAAAGAATTTAGGAGCCCCGTTAATTAATCTTTGTTTACATTCATAACAGTAATTTAAAATAGTTTGCTTACCCCAGAACTATTGGTTTACGTATACCTATTCACGGCATAGCTTTTCCACCCAAATAAATTGTTGCATAACTTCTATGGAGCTTTACCACGAAATCAGAGAAAGGGCTTTTGTGTTGATATTGGCCGGTAGCCTGGATGGCTACAATGCCGGGGAGATTGATCGGATGCTCAAAAAAGCCATTAAGAGCCAAAAAGAAAATTTGCTGGTAGATTGCCGGAACCTGAAAGAAGTTTCGTCGTCGGGTATTGGTATTTTCCTGGCCCATTTACCCCACTTAAAAGATAATAATATTAATATGCAATTTTTTGGCATGAATCCGGGCGTGTTAAAGGCTTTTAACTTCCTAAACCTGCATGCCGTTTTTAACTTTACCGACCAATTGCCCGAAGCCTTACTCAATACTGCCCACTCCTGATATTACCTTATTACTTTCAATTTAATTAACACTAATAGTATTCCCGGGCTTATAAATAATTTACTTACTTATCTTAGAAGTTGTTTCGGGTTTTGGAAATGGTATTAGCTTTTGCCCTTGCCGCATGCTTTCACCGGCAAGTAGTCGGATAAAAGCTAAAGGTTTGGCGGTGATAACACCACCAATTGCAGCAGTTCCTGCTATTTTACAAAACACTAAAAGAGTTCTTAAACTAAAATTTACTGGTTTAATCTTTTAACTAATTCTTCTGTAATTTTTTAAAATAGTAATCAAGCGAATCGTTGGGCAATGTTTTAAATGATTTTTCTTTTATCAGGTTTCGGATGTACGCCATACGGGAATCGAGCAAAGGATGGGAACTTAAATATTCTTCTTGCTGACTTTGTTTGGGGCTTTGATCCTGCAAATGCTTAAAAAGCTGAATCAGCCCATTGGGATCCAGGTTATTGTTCCGGAGTAGTTCCAGGCTATGGGTATCGGCTTCTTTCTCGAACTGCCGGCTGTAAGCCAAACTTTTAAATTCGTGCGCATTCTGTAAAATTACGGCCGTAACGGCACTTACATCACCAAATATTGCCGAAATGAGAAAATACCCCGATAAACTTCGGATTAAAGTCCGAAGGGAATGCCGTAATGAAATGTGGCTGTACTCGTGGCCAAGTAAAGCGGCTAGCTCGGCTGGAGTTTCAAGCAGCGGCAACATGGTATCGTGCACTACTATTATGCCACCCGGCAAAGCAAACGCATTAGGGACTTGGTTTTGGATAACATAAATTTTTAAATCGGTGGGTTGGTTAAAATTTAGTTGCCGCATAAATCCGTTTAGTTGTTTAGTTTTAACGGCCTGAATGCTTTTGGGCGGGAATAAATGGGTGGCCAGTAACTGCCCTATTTGCTGCTCATAGGTTTTAGGCAGGCGCTTGGCAGCCATATCGGCGGCAGCCGGTAGAATCCAGAAATAAGTTAGGGGAATAAGCGCCAGTAAACCAATTAATAAAGCTGAAATTAATCCTAAACCCCGCTTTCCTGGCTGAACTGGCGTGGGCGCTAATCCGGCGGGTACCGGGCGGTAATATTCCTCGAAAGCTTCTACAAAACCAGGTTGGCTAATTTCTAATGTTTGCCCGGGAAAGGAACCGTAATGTAAATTGGTTATACCGGTAGCGGGCAAATATTCCTTTTCTATACGATGGGCTTGCCAATACAAATTAACCGGAACAGATTGGTTAGGGACACGATAGCTAATGTGCAAAGCGGCAGGGTCAAAGCTTACCTGGGCTGCATAAGGTTCCGCCGATTGGCCATCGTAATAGTTACCCCAAAAAGTAAGCATTTTTAAATTTATTTTTATTATTTATTTAACAACCCTTAATTACCTATAGGCAATTTTAAAATTTAAGTATTAAAAGCAAGAAACAACGTATTAATTCAGAGTTTATGCTGACGCAAATGTATTATTAATCATGTTATTTTGTACTGGCTTATCGCTGGCATAAAAACTACTTGTAGTAGTTACACCAGTGGTTGGCGGTTTACTGATGCTTTTGAAAATATAGGGCCGGAAATTGATTTACCAATTTCTAAACGAATATAAAGATGAAGCAAATCTTGCAATAGGCACTATAATATACCAACTCTTTCTATGCAAACTGTTCTGGACCTGATTTTACTTATCGACGACGATGAAACGACCAACTACGTAAACCGGCGTTTACTTAACCGCCTGAATGTGGCCCGGGAAATAAAAATAATGTCGAACGGAGAAGAAGCCCTCAAATATTTGCAACGGGTAGCCAACGGCAACAACAAACCCGATGAAATAAGCCCCGACTTAATTTTTTTAGATATTAAAATGCCCGTAATGGATGGGTTTAGTTTTTTAGAAGCTTACGAGCAGGCCGACATAAAAGATAAAAACCATATTATAATCATGATGCTTACCTCGTCGGCAAGTTTTTATGATTTAGAGCGATTAAAAAAATACAATAAAGTAAAACGCCATATTTCTAAAGCCTTAACCGAAGCCGATGTGCGGGAAATTATTCAGGATTATTTTTCGCTAAACGGCTCTAATTAATCTTATCTTTTTAGCTTTACTGGCTTGCAGTTTAGTTTCCGGCTAACTAGAAAAGGCTTTTTTAACCGGCAATATTTACTTTTGTAAAACAGCCCTGCTCAACGCCCAACACTAACCGGCCATTGTTTTATTAACCAACTCGTTTACCGGCCAGGTAAATTTAAAAGTAGCCCCTCCTACTCCCCGCGATTCCACCCAAATAGCCGTACCTTTTAGTTTAATTATTTTATCTACTATCGAAAGTCCGATGCCGCTGCTGGTATTGCGGTGTAAACTGCTGGTTTCAAATATCTGGAAAATGCGTTCCTGATCGGCCAACGGTATACCGGGCCCGTTATCGGCTACCGCAAACTCTAAATAATTAGGCATTTCGCGGTAAGAAATCCGGATAAACCCATTTTCCTTGGCCGTATACTTAACGGCATTCCCAATTAAGTTACTAAATACCTGCTGCAAATAAATTTCTTCGGTTAAAAGCGTCGGCAAATTGGGCTGCACCACAACCTGAACCTCGGACCCTATGTTAAAAGAACGTAGCAACCCCGTTATGAGCACATTCAAATTTATTTCCTTACGCGGCAAATTGTGGCGGCCGGTAGTAGAATACAATAATATATCCGAAATTAATTTATCGAGTTGGGAGGCTTGCTTGTTCAGCATCGAAACCGAAGAAATGGCTTCGGTTGTATTTTGGTTATGCAGGCACTCTTCAATTATTCCCGAAAGCGCAATAATATTGTATAAAGGTGCTTTTAAATCGTGCGATACCACATGGGCAAACTGATCGAGCTCTTTGTTTATATGCAGGAGTTCCTGGTTGTATAAATTACGCTCTTGCAGCAAAATATTTATTTCCTGGTAAGAAGTCTGTAGCTTTTCGTTCAGGTGCTTAATTTCGTCGAGTTGCTTTTCAGTCTGAATACTTTTGAGACGTACCTGATCCAGCAGTTCCAGCAGTTGCATATTCTGGTTTTTTATCTCGGCATACGGCGATATCTCTTTTTCTTGGGTAAACCGCTCCAGCCATTCCTGCACCACAGTATTGGTTATGGGCGGTTGGCTGTTCGGAATAAGTTTGCGCAACTGCACGCGCGTACCTTTATCCGGATCCGTCTGAATGTTAAAAAGATCGACTAATTTCCGGGAGTTATAAATACCCCAACCTTTTACCCCATTGGGCTGTCGTCGGGCTAATATCTCGGTTAAATTAGAAATTCCCCGGCCCCGGTCGGTAATGGTGCCATCCAGGTAGCGCCGTCCGTTGTTTTCTACCAGGCTGAATTTTATTTGCCCCTGGCCCACGTGCTCCAATACATTGCGGCAAATTTCGGAAATAGCAGTAGCATACTTGGTTTGGTTAGCCAAAGCAATACCACAAAACTGCGATAGCTGCATGGCCCTTTTATAAGCCAGCACCACATCGAGTTCGTTTTCAATCTTTATTTTCAGCAAGTCTTTATCCATTCCCATCAACCCCTGGTGCGGCAAACTAAAACCAAAGAATCATCGGTACCCCGATTAAAATATTTATAAATAACAGCGGCAATTAAACTAGGATCCTGCCGGAGCAAATCGCGGTACCGGCTAATATCCCATTTACTTTTAATGCCATCGGAGTGCAGTACCAGCAATGCGTTGGGTAGCCAGGCTACTTCGTGGTTATTAATAGTAGTAGGAATGTTATGCCCCAGAATGCCATTGTACGATATTAAGCTTTTGCCCTGGTCGGCAGAAGGATAAAGTATACGGCCGGCAATATTACCAATGCCGCAATACGTAAGCGTTTGGGCTTTCAGGTTTAAGTAAGCTACATTTACAACTGCGCCCCGGGTCTTTTTCATGGGCTGATGCAAAGTCCGGATAGTTTCGGCCGGACTGAGTTGCGGTTGCTGCATAAAAGTGGCAGTAGCCTGTTTCTGGGCTTGTTGGGCAAACTCGCCGTGGCCCAACCCATCGGCTATTAAAAACTGGCAACCTTCGTTATCAATGTACATGGCGCCACCATCACCACAATCACTTTCACCGGTTTTGGGTACCAGCACTACTCCCACCTCAAAACTATTTGTACGGGTAACCGGAATATTTATGTCTTTTTTGTAGAAACGGGCCAAAAGCACTGTACCCACTCCTCTTACCGAAAAAATATCAAATTCGTGGGCTATTCTTTTAATGGCACCTAAACCTTCGCCGCTGGTTCCGGCTGTAGAAACCCCGTCTTGCAACATCCGGTGCGGGTCGCTCATACCGGGTCCATTATCCAGGCAAATTATTTCCAAACCACTGTTATCGGGTCCAAGAGGTTTTATCAGAAATTCACCGCCTACTGCGCCGTGTTTAATCAGGTTAGAGGCCATTTCCGAAACAATAATATTTATTTTGCCAACCTCAGTTTCAGAAAAATTTAAGCTCTCGGCAAATTTGGTAATATCGCGTTTTACAATATTCTGAAAACTCCGGTCAGAAAGTATAATGCTTTGATGCGGTTTAAAGTCCATTTTTCCAGCGAACAATGCTAACGGTAGTGCCTTTGCCTACTTCACTTTTAATTTCAAATTCGTTTGATAACCGTTTTGCTCCTGGCAAACCCAACCCTAAACTGCGCCCGGTGGTAAATCCATCCTGCATGGCCTGCCGGATGTCTTTAATGCCGGGCCCCTGGTCTATAAAGGTTAACCGAACGCCTTTGATATTGTTTCGGACTACAATTTCCAGAATGGCTTCTCCGCCGTTGGCATAGCGCAACATATTCCGGACCAGTTCGCTGGCGGCGGTAATTAATTTGGTTTGGCCAACCAAACTCATGCCTACTTTGGTGGCCAGCTCTTTGGCTTTATTCCGAAAAAATATAACGTCTGGTTCTCGCTGAATGGAAAGCACCTCTTTAGATAATGTCATCATCATAGAGTCCTTCCTCATCTTTTGGCTGGTATCCAATTTTATTCCGAAGAAGCTCCATCCCCTTTTCTACATCAAGGGCAGTATGCACCCCCGTTAACGTTAAGCCTAATTCTACTAAAGTAATGGCTACAGCGGGCTGCATACCCACTACTACCGTTTCGGCATCCATTATTTTAGACATAGAAGCAATATTTCCTAAAATACGCCCCATAAAAGAATCAACAATACTTACCGCCGAAATATCAATTAATACGCCGCGGGCCTCTGTTTTACTTACCATATTAACCAAGTCGCTTTCCAGGGCCAGGGCCAATCGGTCGTATAAATCTACCTGAATGGTTACGAGTAAAAACTCGCCCATTTTCAGAATAGGAATTTTATCCATTATTAATGCTCCTTAAAAAATATTTCTTTTTTCGGCTCTTCTTACTTCTATATTTAACATACTAAAAGCCAGTTTTAAAGCGCTGGCCAAGGAGGCTTTGGTATTAATATTAGATAAATCGATACCTAAATGCACAATGGTTTGTGCAATTTCGGCCCGGATACCGCTAATAATACACTCAGCACCCATTAAGCGGGTAGCACTTACGGTTTTTATTAAATGCTGCGCTACCAGCGAATCTACGGTAGGTACTCCCGAAATATCCAGAATGGCAATGCGGCTACCGGTTTCTACAATTTGCTGCAGCAGGTTTTCCATTACAATCTGGGTACGGGCGCTATCCAGGGTGCCAATAATAGGCAAAGCCAGAATGCCTTCCCAAACCCTTATTACTGGGGTCGATATTTCACTGATTTCATCGGTTTGCCGCAATATTACTTCTTCCCGACCTTTGATAAAGGTTTCCATGGTAACAATGCTCAGGCTATCGAGTAGGTTATTAATTTCGATTGATTCTTGGTAAAGCGTAGCCAGATCATTTTTCAACTCGTTTTCCAGGGTTTGGTAAAAAGCCTTTTTTAAGCTCATTACATATAAACTGGTTTCGCGCGGGGTAAAACCCTGGCGCGCCCGGGTAATAGATAAATCGCTTACAATATCAATAACCGGTATAAACTGATCAGATTCCAGGTCAAATTCGCCGGAACCCATAGCTTTTAGTAAAGAATCAAGCAATTCGCTTGATTGGGTTCCCAGCTCCTGGTTAGAGATTAAATCATCCCGCAGGGTGCTGTCGCCAAGCTGGTTTGTCATCCAGGCTTCTAATAATTGCTGTTTGTTTCTTCTGAGGAAAGTAGCAGTTGTTGGTTTCATATTTATTTTCAAAATCTTCTTCGGTTTACACTAATACCGGCAATATTGCCTACTAATAAGAGAACACAATACATGTACAGGTAACCAGCCGTTTAAATTGGTTATAAATTATAAGGTTACAGCGGGTCCGTAAAAAGGTAAGAAAGGGAAAATTAGGTGTACTACTGGTGTATTTGCTAAAATTATTCTTGGCCTTACCCGAACAGGTTTAATTGCCCCGTAAAGGTAGAAAAATTAATTTATATGAAAGGTTGGTCCGTGCAAAAGGAAGTTAATTATAAATAATAAATACAAATTCTACGCAACGCTAAATCCTTATTCTGGGAAGTAGAGCGGGTATTTATACCTACGTTTTAAGGCTGCTAAATTGCCGGTCGCTAAATTTATAGCTTGGTTATTCAAACTTCCAGACACGATGAAAAGCGGTAATGCAGGCTTGCTTAATGTCTTCGGGTAAGTCTGTGTTCTGATCGAATTTAAATGATACTTGTCCGCTGGCTGTGCGTAAAGCAAAGTGGTTCCGGAGCCGGTCGTGGGTCTCGGTTTCATTTACGGGCGGGCGGTTTTTAAAATATTGAATATTCTCAGCTTCAATCCGGTCTATTTCATCGGTAAAGGCCTGATTTTTTTGGGCATAATCATCGCCGTAAATATATTCTGCAATATCGGGCATAAGCTTCGTTTAGTTGTGCCCTGTTTTACGTAAGAAGGCTGTTAATATTTACATAAATCTAAAAAATATACGCTATTAAACTTAACGGCTAATATTTTTCCGGCACTTTATAATATTTGCCCGTGACAGGAACTTACAAAAGTCTTTATAATGCCCGGTCTAAATGAACGTACCCGCCGTCTACGTGAATTAACTGGCCGGTGGTATGGCTGGAACGCTCCGATAACAGAAAAGCGGCCGTATTGGCAATTTCTTCGGTAGTGGTCATGCGCTGGCCCAACGGAATTTTGGCAGTAATGGCTTTTAACCTAGCTTCATGATCGGGGAAAGTTTTAATCCAGGATTCGTACAAAGGGGTCCAAGCTTCGGCCACTATAATGGCATTTACCCGAACTTGGTAAGGCAGTAATTCTACGGCCCATTCGCGGGTTAAAGCATGGCGCCCGCCGTTGGCCGCTGCGTACGCCGAGGTACCACCCTGACCGGTTTCGGCGGTTTTAGAGCCAATATTTACAATGCTGCCTTTACTTGCTTTTAAAGCCGGTAAGGCATAGTGCGCCATTAAATAATAGTGTACTAAATTTTTATGCAACGACCCTATAAAGGCCTCATAACTACCATTTTCCAGTCCCACGCCATCGTTTACCCCAGCATTATTTACCAAGCCATCTATTTGGTGGTAGCGGCCCAATACATAATCTACCGCGGCTTTGCTGGCTTCCGGTAAGGTAAGTTCGGCTTCAAACTGATCGGCTTGGCCACCGCTTGCCTGCACCGTAGCCACGGTAGCTAAGTTATCGGCGGCGTTGCGGCCTATAATTATGGGTATAGCTCCTTCATGGGCCAATACTCTTACAATTCCTTCGCCGATACCCTTAGCGCCCCCGGTTACAATGATTACTTTATCTTTTAACCCTAGATCCATAATTTAGTTTGTGCGCCCATTCTGCTTAAAAGTGAAAGAGCAAATAAGAAATTTTTTAGCAAAGTAATTTAAAATGGCAGCACTAATTTTGCCAGATAACCCAAAGGGTATAGGTAAAAAACTTAAAAATGTAGCCGGGTTAAAAAACCATTAAGTACTGTTAATTTACTACTATCATATTCATTCAAAAATTGCCGGTTACTAAGACTATAACCATGTGTCGGTAAACACTACCAGTGTATCAATTAACAAAAATAAAATGTATTTTCTAGTGCCGCTATTCCTTTAAACTAAGCTAATCAGACTTAAATAACTTACTTCATTACTCAGTTTTAGGGTTTATTCAGAACCTGAAGCGCAAACTTTGCCACTGCAAAAACATAGCCGTCTGGCTAAGCAATTTGGTATTTAAATCCAAATACAATTTTAAAAAAGCATAGGGGCATAATAAAAGCGGTGTAATCTTTACGCCGCTTTTACCAACTATCTAAACTTTACTTTTACTTATTAAATGGAAACTAATTCTAAATTGGGCTTACGCATTTTTTGGGGAGCGCATACGGTACAATTTGCCGTACAAGCCTCGGTTTTTGGTTGATTATATAGTATTACCGGAATTTGTTGGTGATACGCATTGGTTTTAGCATAATTACTGCTGACCAAATGTGCTACCAGGTCTTTATTGGGCGCGGCCATAATCAATAAATCTGCTTCATGTATCTGGGCAAACTCGTCTAAACCTTCCAGGTAATCTTCTTCTTCGAGTAAAAAATAGCTTAAACCGGGGTACTCTACACCAGCACAAAGCTTTTTAAGCGCATTTTTATATTTTACTAAATCTGTTCTTTCGGCGCGCTTATACACATGCACCAAATTAAGCGTAGCACCATAAGATGCCGCCAGCGAAATAATATTTTTTAACTGGCCCATGTGCAAGCGGGTAAAATCGGCGGAATATACCAGGCTTTTAAAGGCCGGCATTTCGGCGTGCGGCGGCACCAACATAACCGGAGCTGCCACCTGCTGGTTTATTTCTTTTAATAAGTTTAAGTCTTTGTAGGCCGCAGCTTCTTCGGCAAAAGTTGCCGGCATTAAAATTAAATCTATGTGGTGGTCGTTTACCAAATCGGTAATGGCGCTTACCAACGAACCCGACCGCACCACACATTCGTTGTGCACGACGGTGGCTTTGCCCTTGGGGTAACCTTGTTGTAACCGACCGGCAAAACTGCGCAACCGAAGCAAAGCCCGGCTCTCGGCGGTGGCCGTTAACGCTTCTTCCTGCAAATAATGCAATAGTACCAGTTCAGCCTGGGCATGGGTAGCCAATTTGTTGGCAAACCGCAAAATATTAGCGGCAGCTTCGGTAAAATCGGTAATGACTAAGATATTTTTCATGGCGTTAGCTATTAGTTGGGGGCAGAGATTTAATTTTCTCTGGTAAAACTAGCGCTGCGCCAACTGCCTTCCGAAGACAAACATCAACGGCCTTAATGATATTTATCATAGTTAGTGGTAAGTTATTAGTTGTTAGTAATTAGGGAATAGTTGTGCGCTATGGTTTGTAAGATCAGATAAAAAATATTCATAGTTTTTTCTTTACCTAATCTCTCACCCAAAATAATCAACTCACTTTTACCTAACTGGATTTCGCACTAACAACTAACTACTTTTTATGACAACAAGCCATGGTTACTTTGTGGGTCGTTTCGGCTTGGGCTTTGGGGCTTAAATACGGAATACCCAAATTTAACCCTCGGATTATAAACAGAAAAGCCATTATACAAGCCATATAGGGCACCGCTTTCTTAAAGAAAAACCGGGTTTGGGGCTTTATTAACTTACCCGATAAAGATACGGCCAGCATAAGGGGCAACGTACCTAAACCAAATAAAGCCATGTAGGCCATAGCCAAAGGCAGCGTTTTCATGGCAATAGCACCTGCCAGGGCAATGTACACAAACCCGCACGGCAATAAGCCATTAAGTAAACCTACCGCCAGCATGGCTAATAAATTTTGCTGCTGATAAAAATAAGCAAACTTACGGCGGACCCAGTTAAGGAAATTTTGAATAAAACGGAGCTGACATAAAGGTTGAGCAATTACCCGCGGCATCACCACCAACACCAAAATTAAGGCACCGGCTACAATAGAAACAATTTGCTGTACGCCAATTAATTTTAACGATTGCCCAAATGCCCCCGCTATTAACCCCAGTCCGGCGTAGGTAATTATCCGGCCGCTGTTGTACAAAACCCGGCCGGCCACAAATTTCCAGCCCGAGCCATTGCCCACCGGTAAAGAGATAGCAATAGGGCCGCACATACCCAGGCAGTGAAAACTACCCACCAGCCCCATAATTAATCCTGCCCAAACCATTTTAGTCGAGGGTTATTCTGGTTTCGTAATAAAATTTTTCCGGGCCCTGGGTGTAATTAATTTTTACCCGCCAAAATCCTCTCGCCAGCTTTTCGGTATTAATAATTTGGTTCTGCGACTCGTTTAGTTTAATAGGAATTTGAAAATCCTGGGTGGCATCTGAAGGACGGAAGAACTGAATATTGCCGGCAATTTTACCGGCAGCGCCCGGAATATTAATAATTACCTGGCTGGCTCCGGCTGGTGCGGCTACCGTTACTTCCTGGTTTTGCGCTGCCGTCCGGTTCATTACTTCAATATGGTTTTGATAATCCAGTTCCTGCTGGTAATAATCTTTGCTAACCAAATTAACTTCGGAGCGCATGGCCTGGGTAACAAAAAAAATAATATAGCTCATAAAACAAATAAAGGCACCGGTAATAACGTAGGGTAAAAACCACCCGCTTTTCTTGGAATTGACAATTGGCGTATTCATTGCGATTAAATTCTTGTTAATTAAATTATTTGGCCGGACCCATAAATTTGGTTTTCTCCACGGCTATTAGTTCTCCTTTACTGTACACCCCTACTTCTATTTCGGAATTAATACCTTTTAAATATTGCGGCGGAATTTCGGCCAGGAAAACACCTTCGGTAATATCTTGCTTAGGCAATACCAGGTTATTTTTTACTACCGAAATGGTGCCTTGTGCCGGTTGCATTAGTTTTAAGGTAATCGGCATATCTTCGTTGGTTTTATTTATAACCGAAATATTATAAAGGTTGATGATATTGCCTTTTTCGCTTTTCTGGAATAACATGCCCGGCGTGCGCAAAATGGTAGCATCTACGTTGCTGCGGGTTACCAGCAGGGTAATTAATATGCCCATTAAAACTATTAACACAGCACTATAGCCTTTAATGCGGCCGGTTAATTTCCACTTCTCTCCTTTTTCTATGCCTTCCATGGAATCGTAGCGGATTAAGCCTTGCGGTTTGTTAATCAAATCCATAATGCTGTTGCAGGCATCTATACAGGCGGTGCAGTTAATACACTCTAGTTGGGTACCGTTGCGGATATCGATGCCGGTGGGGCACACCTGCACGCACTGGTGGCAATCAATGCAATCGCCGGCGGTGCGCACCTGGCCTTTCCGTTGTTTTTCGCGGGGCTCGCCCCGTACAAAATCGTAGGCAATAACGGTGGTTTTTTTATCCATCATAACACCCTGCAGGCGGCCGTACGGACAAACTATGGTGCAAACCTGCTCCCGGAAGCTGGCATACACCCAGTAAAATATGCCGGAAAAAACCAGCAAAGTACCTAAACCTACTAAGTGGTTTAGCGGCGAATCGAGCACAATGGCTTTTAACTCGTCTATACCAATAATATAGGCCAAAAAGGTATTGGCAATAATAAAAGCCAGGGCCAGAAAAATAGTGTGCTTAGCGCCTTTCTTTAAGATCTTTTCGGATGTCCAGGGGGATTTGTTTAAGGCTTTTTGCTTATTATAATCGCCTTCGATCCAATATTCTATGCGCCGGAAAACCATTTCCATAAAAATAGTTTGGGGGCAAACCCACCCGCAAAAAACCCGTCCGTAGATTACCGTAAACAAGATAACAAACACGACCAGGGTTAAAAAAGCCATCAGCAGGATAAAGAAATCCTGTGGCCAGAATATTTGTCCGAAAATAATAAACTTACGGGCCGGAAAGTTAAGCATCAGGACCGGCAAGCCGTTTATCTTTAAAAAAGGTACCGAGAAAAGAACGGTAAGCAAGCCGTAGCTTACCAGTTTGCGGGCATTAAAATATTTACCAAGTGGTTTGCGGGGATACAACCACACCCGTTTTCCTTCATTATCTACAGTAGATACCTTGTCGCGGAATTGATCAATATCGGTAGCAACGTGGCTCATTCTCTTTCAGATTTTTGTTTGCCCCGGGTATAAAACCCGAGCACTAGTTGGTTTTTAACACTACAAAAATCTGCATTTGGCTGCCCGATAAACATGACCTCGATCATTATTCCGGCTGATCTTCATCAAAAACGGTTAAGCCATGCTGGTAAAGAACCTAGCGTAATTTAAATTATTTATGTAAGCTTTTCTGTAATGAAACTTAGTCCCAAAATCACTTTATCCGCTATTCTTTGGCAAAGAGGAGAATTGGCTTAAGGTATTCTCCTTATTAAATTGACCTGAAAACGAACACAACATTGTCCGCTTTTAATACACTATTCTAACGGCATTAAGCTTAAAAGTTGCTTGTACGGGCATTATCTGTTCTTTTCCTTATTTGGCAAATCATTTGATTGTCTTTTTAGCAGAATAGTAATCAACTCTCCCTTATTCTGCCGACTATGATTCGCAACTATTTCACCACCGCATTTCGCAACCTCTTTAGAAACAAAGCTTATTCTTTTATCAATATTAGTGGGTTATCGGTGGGTATGCTGGTAGCCATGCTCATTGGGTTATGGCTATGGGATGAACTATCTTTTAATACCTATCATAAAAATTACAAGGCTATTGCCCAGGTGTGGGGTGGAGGTACCAATCCGCAAAGCGCATCCATTGAAGGTACTTTTGACCTGCAGTATCCGGTAGGCCCAATCCTCCAGGAGAATTATCCGCAACATTTTAAGCAGGTAACCCTGGCCTTTGAGCCAGGAAATTACACGGTTACCACCGGCGATAAAAAAATTAGCCAAAAAGGACAATTTATTCAGGATAACGCCCTGGAAATGCTTTCCCTGAAAATGCTGCAAGGCAATTACCAGAGTTTAAAAGATCCTTATTCGGTTATCCTTTCCCAGTCAGCGGCCAAGACTATTTTGGGCAACGAAGACCCCATTGGTAAGCGGTTAAGAATTGACAACCAACTGGAGGTAACCGTAACCGGGGTTTACGAAGATATTCCCCGCAATAACCATTTTAGTGAAATCCAGCTCTTTTTGCCCTGGCCGTTGGTGGTATCTTATGTAGATTATATGAAAGCAAGTGCCACCGACTGGGATAACCGGACCGTTAAGGTGTATGTGCAACTGCAGCCCAACACTACTGTGGCAGCGGCTAATGCCGCTATCAAGAACCTGTATTACTTAAATGTACCAAAGGACTTTTTTAAAACAATGGAAAAGAACAAACCCTTTGTACAGTTGATTCCGATGAGCAGTTGGCACTTATATGCTGAGTTTGAGAATGGAAAGCCGGTTGGCGGACGTATTACTTATGTCTGGCTCTTTGGCATTGTGGGCATATTTGTATTGCTGCTGGCATGTATCAATTTTATAAACTTAAGTACCGCCCGCTCTTCTACCCGGGCCAAAGAAGTGGGCGTCCGGAAAGCCATTGGGGCCGGTAAAGGGCAATTAACTACGCAGTTCTTAAGTGAATCTTATCTGGTGGTGCTGCTGGCATTTGCAATTGCGGTATTGTTGCTCCTGTTCCTCCAAAAGCCTTTTAACCAGTTATCAGATAAAAATATTGCTTTACCTTTTAATAATCCGGTTTTTTGGGCAGTAAGCCTATTGTTTATCATCCTGACCGGCTGTGTGGCGGGTTTGTACCCGGCTTTTTATTTAGCTTCTTTTCAGCCGGTTAAAGTACTAAAGGGCATGGTACAATCGGGGCGTTCGGCTACTTTGCCCCGTAAAGTAATGGTGGTGGTGCAGTTTACGGTTTCGGTCGTATTAATTTCGGGCACGCTGGTGGTGTACCAGCAAATACAGCATGCCCGCAACCGGCCCATTGGCTACAACAAACAGAATTTAATTACCCTGGATATGAGCGACCCGGGCTTTAAAGGAAAACAGAATGTGCTGCAAACCGAACTGATGCGGAGCGGGGTGGTATCGCAAGTGGCCAGTTCTTCCAGCCCCATGACGGCGGTATGGAACGTAACCGGCGGCTACGATTGGTTAGGCAAAGACCCTGACCTGGATGCCGCGTTTGCCAGATGTAAAATAACCCCCGATTATGGCAAAACAGTTGGTTGGGAAGTAGTGTCCGGGCGTGATTTCTCCAGCGCCTTAGCTTCTGATTCAACGGAGGCCATTATGATTAACCAGGCTGCGGTACAGTACATGGGCTTAACCGACCCTATTGGTCAAAAGCTTATTGATGTGGATGAATCCGGCGAAAAGAAATGGACCAAGACCATTATTGGCGTAGTTAAAAACATCGTGATGGAATCGCCCTTCCAGCCCGTACAACCTACCATCTACTACGTGGATGAGGATGCCTTCCGGCTGTTGCATATTAAAATTAACCCGGCGGTAAGTGCCCGGGTGGCTTTGCCCAAAATAGAAGCGATTTTTAAAAATATTGTTCCTTCGGCACTTTTCGATTACCAGTTTGTGGACGAAGAATACGCCCGGAAATTCAGCCAGGAGGAGCGCATTGGTACCTTAGCCGGTATCTTTTCGGTAATTGCTATCTTTATTTCTTGTTTGGGTTTGTTTGGCTTAGCTTCTTTTGTAGCGGAGCAACGCACCAAAGAATTTGGGATTCGCAAAGTACTGGGGGCAAGTGTCGCTAATTTGTGGTACCTGCAAATAAAAGAGTTTGCTATATTAGTGGTTCTGGCTTGTTTAATAGCCATTCCCATCAGCCATTTGGTAATGCAAAGTTGGTTAGCTAAATATGAATACCACACCCAGATTACCCCCTCGTTTTTATTAATTCCTTGTGTGGGCGCTTTGGCCATTACCATCTTAACCGTGAGTTACCAGGCAATAAAGGCTGCTTTAATGAACCCGGTGAAAAGCCTGCGGAGCGAATAGCCTTGATTTAATTTGCTTAACTAAATATTATTTGTAAAATAAACTTAAATAAGAGTGGTATAAAGAGATGAAATAATACCGGGCATGAAAGCCTCAGATTTGAGGCGGTACAAAGAGTTGGAAAAGAAATGCCTGGTTAAAGAAAATGTATACTGCCCTAAATTTTGAGCACCTGCACCTGGAGAAGGGTATCACAAAAAAGGTTAGAGCCCTGGCAGTAAAAGTAATTAACAGAAGTGCTTATGGCGAACTTTAATAAGCTGTTTATATTCTTCTACCTATAAAGCCTAAATTTAGCTTAACATAAATGCACCTAAAGGATTTCAATTAAACTCTAAATTAATCTATCAGGGAATTCTGTTTCATTATAATTCAATCTTAATTCTACAATTAATAGATATTTAAATCTAATGGGCGTTACCAAAACACAAAATTTTACCGAAACCCATAATTAATTGGCCACCTTCACTAAAGCCTGGGGGCACCCGGCCCGCATCGCCATACTGCACTACTAAAACAGCAGCCTTGTATTTGCGGCGACCTGGTAGAAGAACTTCCTTTGGCCCAGGCTACAGCCTAAAAGAACTAAAAGCAGTTGGGCGAATAAAAGGAACCGTAGAAGGCACCAGTGTTTGTTACTGCATTGATAAGCCTGAGATTATATCCTAGTGCGTTTACGGCCTCTGGCGATAATTTCATTATTAATCTTAGCCCAGACTTTGTGCAATGCAAAGCAATTGAACGGGGCGGCAGTTGCGGCACGAATGAAAAAGGCGAGGAATGCTGCACACCCGTAACCGAAAAAAGAAAGTGCAACTAGTAGAATTAACTACTATCGCCGCTAACAACTGCACGCCTGGTTCTGGCTGCTGCTAACTTTCCAATAATCACCATAGAAAATTTAATACCAAAGCATTGGGAAGAGGTAAAGCACATTTATTTGGATGGCATTGCTACCAGACAAGCAACCTTCTTCATAATTTTTGTTTCTAATTTGTAATTTGGCGAAGCACTAACATTAGTGATACAACAAAGCCATTCATTTAAAACAAAAAAGCCGCCTGGCCAAAAGTTTTGACCAGGCGGCTTAAGCAAGTTACGCTGTTTGTACAATAATTCCCTATTTGCCTACCTTCTCCCCTTGCGGTTCTTTGGCGCCGGCGGGGTTAGAACCTTGTAAGCTGAGTATATAACTACTTACTTCCAGAATCTGGTCTTTGGTGAGTTTACCGTTCCAGGCTACCATGCCTTTTTCGGTTACACCAAATTTAATGGTTTTAAATATGGCGTTTACATCCCCCCCGTGCAACCAATATTCATCGGTTAAGTTCGGGCCGATTTTCCCTTCACCTTCCTGGCCGTGGCAAGCCGCACAGTTCTGAATAAAAGCACTTTTACCTTTATCTAAAGCCGCAGCATCGGTTAAGGGTTTAAAGTCTGTTTTTTCGTTAATGCTGCCTTCTTCGGTAGGCGGGTGCAACAAAGCGGCGGTTTGCATTTCGGCTTCGTACTCCTGCTCCTGTAACTTACCGCCCAAAACGTGGAAATTAATCAAGTAAACTACGCCAAAGAAAACAGTTGCGTAAAACAAGTATCGCCACCAAGGAGGTAAATCGTTGTCGAACTCATGAATACCATCGTAATCGTGCCCTTCCATAATAATGTTGGGGTCTTTCTTTACAAAAAGCTGCCCTTCGCCCCGGACCAAGGTTACCAACTTAGCCATAAAAGTATTTTGGTACTCTGGTCGGGCGTATACTTTGGCCAGTAACGGGAATGTCTGGAAAGCAATAATTCCTAAAAAAGCCATTACTACTACAAACAAAAATCCCAAAACCAGGGCTAGTATTAGCGTCAGCGAATCGAGCGATTTTAAGTCGAAAGCCGGTGCTGCAATGGGTTGGGCTGCCACTACCGCTGTTTCGGCGGTGGCCGGCGCTGCCGCTGTTTCGCCGGGTTCTTTCAAGTAAGCCACCAGCGAGGTTAATTGCTCTTCGTTCAGGCTACTTTCAAAAGACGGCATTTGGGTTTTGTTATACTTCTCGAACAAAGCCACCGCTTCTTTATCGCCGGATTGGATAACTTTGGTAGAGTTCTTTACAAAGTTTATAATCCATTCTTCTTTCCGGCGCTCCGTAACCCCTTTCAAGGCCGGCCCCACCACATCGGTTTCTATGCTGTGGCAGGCGGCACAATTATCGGTAAAAACTTTTTTACCGGCGGCCACCTGTTCCTGGGCTACCCCCGGAAAGGATAGTATAAGCGCGGCTCCCAGTAAACTACTGCTGAATAATTTTATAAATGCTTTCATTACTGGTTTAATCTAGGGGTTTCGTTAAACTCATCGTCTTGCTGCAGGGGCAGTTCGCTCATGCTCTTCACCAGATTTTTATCAACCAGAATTACATACAGAATCAGGCCCAGGAAAAACCCGAAGAAGATGGCAAAGGAAATAATGGGGTATATTTCGATGCCGGTTATGGATTGCAGAATATTTTTGTACATGGCTTTTTATTAGTTATAAGTAGTAAGTAATAAGTTGTAAGTTGATTTCGGTTTTAACCAAACTCCTCCCGATTTTACCAGGAGAAGTCTGGCTCAGCAAAAACTTAAACTTACTTTTTATGCTATTTTATTTCTCGGCTACTTCTTCTTTGGCTTTAATGTCGGTACCCAGGCGTTGCAGGTAAGCAATTAAGGCTACAATTTCTTTTTCGGGTTTTACTTCAATGCCTTCTTTCCCTAATTCAGCGGCAATTTCTTTGGCTTGCGTCATCAGATGCTCGTTGGCTTGTTGCTCGTATTGCTCCGAGTAAGGTACGCCCATCCGGCGCATGGCGTGTATTTTATCCGAGGTGTTCGAAATATCCAGGTCTTTCTCGGCTAACCAGGGGTACGGTGGCATAATAGAGCCCGGCGACATAGTGGTTGGGTCGATCATGTGGTTGTAGTGCCAGGAGTGCGGATACTTACCACCTACCCGGTGCACATCCGGACCGGTACGTTTAGAGCCCCACAGGAACGGACGGTCGTACACAAATTCACCGGCTTTAGAATATTCGCCGTAGCGTTCGGTTTCGGAGCGGAACGGACGGACCATCTGGGAGTGACAGTTGTTACAACCTTCTTTAATGTACACGTCGCGGCCCTGTAATTCTAAGGAAGTATAAGGTTTCACGCTGCTAATGGTGGGTACGTTAGACTCAATCAGGAACGTCGGAATCATCTCGATCAAACCACCAATCAGGATGGCAACGGTAGCCCAAACGGCTAACTGAATCGGACGACGCTCTATCCAACGGTGCCAGTGGCCATCTAATTTAGCGCCTTTTGGCAGTTTCTGAATTGGGGCAGCGTGGGCTACTTCGTCGGCTAATAATTCGCCGCTGCGTACGGTTTTATACAGGTTGTAGCCCATAAAGAACGCGCCCAGCAAATACATGGCACCACCAATACCGCGCAGGTAATACATTGGTATAATCTGGAACACGGTTTCCAGGAAGTTAGGGTATTGTAAGGTCCCTTCGGCGGTAAACTGTTTCCACATTAAGCCTTGGGTAAAGCCGGCCCAGTACATTGGGATGGCGTAGAACAAAATACCCAGCGTGCCTAACCAGAAGTGTACATTAGCCAGTTTGGTTGAGTATAATTTGGTTTGGAAAATGCGCGGGATTAACCAGTACAGCACGCCAAAGGTTAAGAAACCGTTCCAACCCAATGTACCTACGTGTACGTGTGCTACAATCCAGTCGGTAAAGTGTGCAATGGCGTTTACGTTTTTCAAAGACAACATGGGGCCTTCAAACACCGCCATACCGTAAGTGGTAATCGCTACCACCATAAATTTCAACACGGGGTTTTCGGCAACTTTGTCCCAGGCACCCCGCAAGGTTAATAAACCGTTAATCATACCACCCCAGCTGGGGGCAATTAACATTACCGAGAATACTACGCCTAAAGATTGCGCCCAGTCGGGTAATGCGGTGTATAATAAGTGGTGCGGACCGGCCCAGATATAAATAAATATTAAAGCCCAAAAGTGAATAATAGATAAGCGATAAGAATATACCGGGCGGTTAGCGGCTTTGGGCAAAAAGTAGTACATCAGGCCCAGGTAAGGCGTGGTTAAAAAGAAAGCCACCGCATTGTGGCCGTACCACCACTGTACCAGCGCATCTTGTACCCCGGCGTAACCCGAATAGCTTTTCAGGAAAGAAACCGGAATCTCGAAAGAGTTAACCAGGTGTAGCACCGCTACGGTTAAAAACGTTGAAATAAAGAACCAAATGGCAACGTACAAATGGCGTTCGCGGCGATTCAGGATGGTACCAAACATGTTCCAGCCAAAAATTACCCAGATTACCGTAATGGCAATATCAATGGGCCATTCCAGCTCGGCGTATTCTTTGGAGGTGGTAAAACCCAGGGGAAGCGTTATAGCAGCCGCCACAATAATTAACTGCCAGCCCCAGAAGTGAATCTGCGAAAGCTTGTCGGAATACATCCGGGTTTTACATAACCGCTGCAGTGCGTAATAAACGCCCATAAAAATACCGTTGCCCACAAACGCAAAAATGGCGGCGTTGGTGTGCAAAGGCCTAATCCGGCCGAAGGTAGTGTATTCGGTGCCCATGTTCATGGCCGGGTTGGCCAACTGGAACGCCACAATAACTCCTACCAGCATGGCCACTAAGCCCCAAATAACGGAGGCAAAGGCAAAGTTCCGGACAATCTTGTTGTCGTAGTAAAAGGAATCCACGGCTGGTGCGTCCGGTGGCGTAACCTTTTTTTCTTTTGGTAAAGTTTCGAGTAACATGCGAGTTTGTTAGTTTTTAACAGCTCAAAATTCGGCAGAATGCCTCTGCAGAAAGATGATGGAGATCATGTTGGGGGCTGATAGTTGTCAGGGGGAGTTTTCTTATATTCCCAATGCCACTTGTAAAATAAAACAGAGGGCAAGGCAATTACTGCAATTTTCATTCTAATTAGTTGAGCTTCCCCCTAAATTCTTTATCTTATGATCTTTGTTTATCTTACTTATAGACAGTTAATAAAATACATAGAATTTATATTTAGCTATTTGCATTTAGAATATGAAGATGACAATATGGAATTATTTTAACCCTGAGCTTTTCCGCTTGATAATTGGTTTTATACTTACATCTATTGTAGGCACTTATTTAGCTACTTTTTTCCAAAAAAAATCTTGGCAAAGGCAAACTAAAATTGATTTATATCGCAAGAAATATGAGGAAGGATCAAAATTCTTGGATGAATTATCAGAATTGATTGGAAGAAGATACTACTTGCTTCAAAGACTTTTATGGGCAATCGAAGATGGAAATATTGAAAAGATAAATAATTTATCTACAGAATACTTTGAGATTGTCACTTATTGGAATACCTGCTACTTTAAGAACAGGAATAAAATACGTCTATTAATAAGTGATGATATGGCAAACTATTTTTTAGATTATGCTGACGATAAAAAACTAGATAAGCCAAAGAGTTTACATTATAAATTTGTTTATGCTCATAGGAAAGTAATGAAGGCACAAAAAGATGTAACACAACTTAACGATGCCTCATCTATAGTGCGGGAACTTAATTGGAAATGTTCTGCTTTCCTTGAACATTTAACAACAGACTTTTCAATAAGAGCTGAAAGACTAAATTTACTTGATGTATCAAATCTTATACCCGTGTCCAAAACAAACTTGTAAAAGAAAAACTTGCAACAAAAACTAAAAAAGTTAAATCAGTATTAAGTATAAGTAAAATCAAAGGTTCAATAAAAATCGCAACGATAATTCAAAATGAGCAAAAGCAGTTTTTCGAAAGAATATTCGCTATTTAGTAAATCTGATGTTTATATCGAGAACTCAGATGTTGTAAGAAAGTGTAAATTTTGTTTTAAATCAGAACCAGATACAACATTTAATAATGTTCCTCATTTAATACCTGAATTGCTCGGCTCGAATGATTTCGTATATTTAAATGAATGTGATTCATGTAATAGCATATTAAGTAAATACGAGAGCCATTTAGCTGTGTTCTTAAGACTTTATTTGACTTTAAACAATATAAAAGGGAAAAAGAAAGTACCTCAGTTTAATTCTAGACAAGATAAAAAAAGTATAAACACTGAAGTTATTTCAATAAATGAAGGAATAAGAGAAATGCATTTCAATGAAAATCTTGATGATTTCGAGATTGATGAAGAAAACAAAAAAATTCATATCACCTTTAGAAAGACTCCATTTACACCCTTAAAGGTATATAAATCAATTGCTAGAATTGGAATAAGCCTACTTCCTAATTCTGAATTAGAAAAATACCAACATGTGTGTGAATGGCTTGGCTTATAAGTGACAATTACAATTCTATCAATTTCTTTCCACATATATTTATAACAACCTTATCTAGGAAGAAATTTAATACGCCTATTGCAAATTTATATAAAGCTAATTACCTAATTAAAAATAATATTGAATACCCAGACCTTACGTTAATTCCAGGAACTGCCAATTTAGTAATTCAACTGTTTATTCCATATTCAACTGAATTTGACAAAATACATAATGGTGAGAGAAATTTGCTAATTAATTGTTTTCCAGCTTTTCTTTGGGATGATTTAGAAAATATGGAAAGAACAAAGATAATAAGTATTGATTTGTCATTAAATGAAAATATCAAACAAAATCAAAAATTAACTTTTTCCTATACGGGAATTATTAAAGACAATTAAAATAATGAGAAAGTTTGTGAAAAACTTCAACAACGGGATATATTTATCCCTGCCTTTCTGGACAAGAACAACAGCAAAAACCACTAAATCTTTTGTAAAGTCGTAGACCGCAGCAAAATTTTGCTCCAAAATTCATGAGCTTAACAGAACAAATAGCGAAGCACTTCCGGGAAGTTTATTTTGGCGGAAACTGGACTTCTGTAAACCTGAAAGATAGTCTGGCCGATGTAGATTGGCAACAAGCCACCACTAAGGTTTATGCTTTAAACACCGTTGCGGGCCTGGTTTTTCATGCCAATTAATTATTATGTAAGTGATATTTTAAGTGTCTTACAGCAATTTATTTTGAGTCATAACTGCGGGGTCCTTACCTTTGAGCGCAAAGCTTATAAAAATGAATATACATTTCGAAATAGCTACCCCTACCCACCTGACTCACCTGCTGGATATGCAAAAAGCGTTTTATGCCATTGATAATTATCCGTTTTCCGAGGAAAAAGCAGCGCCGGTGCTGCAACACTTTTTAACAACACCGGCCCTGGGTACTATTTGGATGATTAAAGAAGAAGATTCAGCTACTTATATTGGCTACGTGGCCTTAACCCTTTGCTACAGTTTTGAGTTTGGCGGCCGCATTGCCTTCCTCGACGAGTTATTTCTAAAAGCCGAGTTCCGGCACCAAGGATTGGGTTCTCAGGTGCTGGCGTACGTATTAGCGCAAGCGCAGCAGTTAGGCTTACGCGTTTTACACCTGGAGGCCGAACGCCACAACCAGGCCGGCAAAGCCCTGTATCACAAATTCGGCTTCCGCGACCACGACCGTCATTTAATGACCAAAATATTACCCGAATAAAATTCCAAAGGATGATTTATCCGATATTCCTTTTCAGCTACCGGCGGGAATGTTAAATCATATATATCTTCTAAACCATCATTTACTTTAAATTTTGACATTGCCAAACCTGTTGTGGCATTCTGAGTTTGCTTACTTTTCCTAGCAGAATATTTTTTGATAATTGGCGGTGGAAAAGGAGCCTTGGGCAGTTTACCGTATTTTTTTTCGGCTATGGCTCTGCTATCAGCTTTATTTAAATTATACTTTTCCTGCTGACCCGATTTAAGAAATAGCACTATCAGGCCTTTACCTTGCCAGCCAATGTTTTTTACCTGCGGGTTCCGGGCTAAAAAATCTTTGTGGTCAGCCGGTAACTGGTCCGGAGATATGGTAGGTGGTTCAAAGGGTTTTACCGCTGCCTTTTTCTGGGTACCAGGGTTAAATTTAACTACATCAACCCTGGGTGGTGCGAGAGCCGGTTTAGGTAATTTGCCATATTTATTTTCTGCGGCTGCTGTTTCGGCTTTGTTTAACAGGCTATAAACTTCTTCGGAACCAGCTTTTAAGGTTATAATTATTAAATCGGGCTTGCCGCCATAGGTTGTCCTATCAAACCGCCACCGCACTTTATCTACTTCCGGGTTTCGGGTTAAAAAAGCTTTATAATCTGCGGGCAACTGATTGGTGCCATAGTCTCCCACGGTTAATCTTTGTGCATTTTCGTAAGCTTGTTTACCGGCTGGGGTGGCAAGATCATACTTTTCCTGCGTGCCATCTTTAAATGTTAGAGTTACTATTTGCTTTTCGCCGGGCTTAATATCAACAATATTTTTTGCATCGATAGCACCAGCCGGATTTTGTCTCTGAGAATAACTGTTTAAATTTTCCTTTGCATCAGCGGGATTGTTAGGACCACTTTTGGGTACTGGAACAGTAATAGGTTCTGAAGTGTTTGTAAGGGTATAAGCCAATAATACAGGTTTATTTATACCATATTTTTTAAAAGCCTCTTCTTTTTCTAATGCGCCTAACGTGCTTAAAGAACTCTGCTTTATCTTTTTATTTACCTCCTCGCCGGTCATTCTATTGCCATCAACAAAAACAATATCCGTCATTTCGTCGGTACTGGCATAACCACCTGCCGCCGAAACAAGGTAAGAATTTCCGTTTACCACCCAATAAGGTTTTTCTGAACCCTTTATTAATGCCTTCAGATCCGTTTCATTTTGCTTACTCTTTTTAAGTTGCTGAAAACGAATTAAAACAGCTTTATAAGTAGGGGCCGTAGAGTTGTTAGTTAAATTAACGGGTGCAGAAAAACTTGACACAAAAGCACCATCTAACCTATTATTTTCTTTAGGTACCACCAGCCCCACAAATTCAACTCTACCCGTTTTTTCTTTTAGTGGGGCAGAATATTCCGAAACAGACTGCATATCGGCGAAGCCGGCTTTTTTTACTTTAATGCTGGTTTTTACGGGGTACGCCGAAACCGGAATTTTCAAGGTGTAATAGCCTCGGCTATCGGTTATACTTTCGGTTTTAGAATATTCATCTACTAACTGCGCGTTGCCTAGAGGTTCAAGGGTTTGGGCGTTTACTACCATTCCGGAGATGGAAATAAATTTCTCTTCAGGCGGCAGAGCGGCATTTTTTTCTTTTACACTCCGGAAGGCGAGTAAGGAAACGGCCAGCAATGGCAGCACCAATAAAAATTTTACCAGGTGGGCCCTGGTACTGGGCATTTTATTCATCATGGCTATTCGTTTTTTTAGTGATAAAAAGCTGAATTGATTCGTTAAGGAAAACTCCGGCGCACCGGTAACTTTAAGGAGTAAATACTGGTATTGCTTTTTATTGATTCCGGACAATACC